>JAISAK010000261.1 GCA_031266695.1 Treponema sp. | reverse complement strand
TATGACGTCGTCAATAAGTACGGCGGTTTCAGGCGGCGTTCCGGTTAAAACAATGCGGCCCCTAAGATTGATCCCGCGTTCTTTGCGGTTCAATTCTTTCTGGCTTTTTGAGGGCAGGCGTTTGAGACAGCGGCAAACGGGGAGAGAAGGGATTCGGGGATGTTCGCCTCCCCCGGCGGCCAATCCGGAGGCGTCCCTGCCGGCGGGGATACCGTATATGCGCCGGCCCCTTTTCCGGGGCTCCCTTTCCAGCAGCCTCGCGAGGTATTCAATCTGATCCCAGCCGGTTTTTTTCACCTTTCCGGGACGCGGGGGTACGGGAACAATTGCCGGAACGCCCTTGAAAAGAACCTGCCCGGCCCCCGCCGCGTCTTTAACAGCCGGAGCTTCCGGCGGAAGCAGTTGTTCCAGGTTTTCCCGGATTCGTTCCGCAAAGAAATTCCCCAGGCCAAGGCTTTTGTCGAATTTATAGGCCCCCAGAAGGCCGCGAAACCTGCCGGTGTAGGGATAGAGAACCAGCAGGCGATCATAATGCCGTTCCCCGTTGTTTCGGCAGGAAAGGCAGGTTCCCATTTCGGAGATAAGGGGGCGTCCGCAGATCTGGCAGCGTTCCCCGTCCGTTTCGGCGAGGATTTCTCCAAGGCAATCCCGGCAGAGGCCGTACCAGGTTTCCGCCTCGGTAAAAAGCGAAGCTCCGCAAAGCGGACAGCCGCCGGGGAAAAAAAATTCCCGCAGGGAAAAAATAATTCGTGAAAGATCCATAAAGCATTAATGGCGGAATCCTGCGGGGCGCTTGAATAAAACTTAAAAAAAATGATTAAAACTGTTTCTAATCAAACAAGCCCGGGCTTTCCTTGTCCGGCTGGGGGGGGCGGTTTTTTACGGGCCGCGGCGGCGGCGGAGCGTCTTCCCCCTTTAAGGCCGCCGCCTCTGTTCTCAGCCCCTGGAGCAGGATAAGGGCTTCAAGGGGGGTCATGTTGTCGGGGTCAAGGGAGGAGATTCCCTGCAGGAATTTTTCAAGCCGGCGCGGCGCCAAAAGAAGGGGGAGATTCTCTTCGTTAACCTTGTTTTCGTTAAGGTTAACGATATCCGGCAAAAGCCGGGATCGTTTTAACCCGTTAACCTTATCGAAACTATGGTTAACGGAGGCGTTTTCCCCGGAGGGATCCGCGTTTTCCGTCCGGCCCCCGCTGTTTTTTCGCGTTTCGGGCTCTCCGGCGGTGTCCGTGGGCAGGGCTTCGCGCAGCTTGTAATCCCGTTCCCGAAGCCTGTCCATTATACGGCCGGCGCTCCAGCACCCCTTCCGACAGGCCCGCAAGACGCGCTACATGGATACCGTAGGACTCCGCCGCCGGGCCTTCCTGAATTCTGCGGAGAAAAATTATCTCCCCGTCCCTGTCCAGCACTTCCATGGAACGGTTTGCCATACGGGGATGCAGGATTAGGGACAATTCATGGTAATGGGTGGCAAAAAGGGTACGGCACTTGATATTGTTGAGAAGCTCCTCGCTGACCGCCCAGGCTATCGAAAGTCCGTCGTTGGTTCCCGTACCCCGCCCTACTTCATCCATGATGACGAGACTCTTTTCGCTTGCCGTATGGAGAATGTAGGCGGTTTCGTTCATTTCCACAAGAAAAGTGGATTCGCCGCGGGCAAGATTATCCGACGCGCCGACACGGCAATAGATTCTGTCGCAGAGACCTATATGGGCTTCGCGGGCGGGGACAAAGCTTCCCATCTGGGCCATCAGGGTAATAAGCGCCGCGGAACGAAGGTAGGTCGATTTTCCGGCCATGTTGGGCCCCGTAATCAGGGCGAAGGAAATGCCCTTCCCCGCGTCTTCTTTATCCGGCGGCGCGGCGCCGGCATCGCCGGAAGCGGAGGATACGGAGCTTTTCGCGTTAAGGATAATGTCATTGGGGATATACTCGCCCCTGTTAAGATGCGCCTCTACTACCGGATGCCTGCCCTCGTATATTTCAAGAGCCGAGGAATCGTCCACCAGGGGGCATACCCATCCGTGTATGGAGGCCGCCTTGGCCAGGGACTGCGCCGTATCCAGCTCCGCTATGCGCATGGCGGCGGCGGCAATTTCACTGAGACATTCCTTTGCCTTGTCCCTGATTTCAAAGAACAGTTTTTTTTCAAGTTCGATTATTTCATCGGAAGCCCCGTTGATATCCGATTCAAGGCCGGCGAGCTGTTCGGTGCTGAAACGCTCCCCGCCGACTATGCCCTGGCGGCGGATGAAATGGGAGGGAACCTTTGAAAGATGCACCTTGGTTACTTCGAAAAAATAACCGATAAGCCGGTTGTAGCGAATTTTCAGGCTCGGTATGCCGGTGGCGCGTTTTTCCTCTTCCAGATATTCTTCAAGAAGCTGCCTGCCGTTGTCCCTGAGCCGGTGCAGCGCGTCGAGTTCGGCGCTGTAGCCTTCACGGATAAAATTGCCCTCGGAAAGAAGCACCGGAGGATCGTCGCAGATTCCCCTTTCCAGGAGTGAACGAATTTCGACAAGCCGGAAGAAGCCCTCGTCGTCCAGGGAAGCCGCGGCCTCCGATTCGAAGGAGATGCCCAGGGCCTTCCGCAGTTCCCGTATCGCGCAGCAGGAAACAAGGGCGTTTTTGATGGACAGCATATCCTTTCCGTGGGCCCTGTCCATGGCGAGACGGGAATTCAGCCGCTCCAGATCGGGCGTTTTTTCGAGAAGATCCCTGAGGGCGCTGAGCCTGGCCTGATCCCGGTACAGGGCTTCGGTCATGGCAAAGCGCGCCCGGATCTGCGCGAGATTGCACAGGGGGCGCAGAATACGCCGTTTAAGCAGCCGCCGGCCCATAGCCGTCCTGGTCTCGTCAAGCACTTCAAGAAGCGAGAAACGTACATCCCCGTCCCGGAGATTCCGGACAAGCTCAAGGTTCCGCTGGGTAGCCTCGTCGATGCCCACGTATTCGGAATCCTGGTACAGGGAAAGGGTTCTGACATGGGGAATAACGCTTTTGGCTGTATCGTCAAGGTAATCAAGAAGGGCGCCCGAGGAAACCAGCTCCGGGCTTTCGTCGGTGATCCCGAAGCCTTTAAGGCTGGAAGGCCCGAATTGTTTTTCAAGGCGTTTTCTGGCGCGGGAAGGATCAAAGAGCCAGTCCGGCCAGCGGTTTATGACAATGCCGCTCCTTTCGCCGATTGCCCGGGCAATTCCCGGATTCTCTTCAAGAAGGGATTCCTGGACAACCATTTCCTTTACCTGAAGCCGTTCCAGCTCCCCGCTGATTCTCTCCGAATTTTCTTCCCGGGGAAACGAAGTAGCCCGGAATTCGCCGGTGGAAATCTCGATATAGGCGAAGGACAAAAGAAGAGACTTCCGGCCGCCGGGCGCGAAAGCGAGACTCGCGAGATAATTGGAACTGCCCTTGTCAAGATAATCGGCGTCAACGGTCGTACCGGGGGTTATCACCTCGACCACCTGACGTTCGATAATCTGTTTTCCCCGGCCCGGCTCGGAGAGCTGTTCACAGACGGCAATCTTTTTCCCAAGCTTAAGGAGTCTTGCTATGTATGAATGGGCCGCGTGATACGGGATGCCGCACATGGGAAGCCCATTTCGGCTTGTAAGGGTAAGGTTAAGCAGGGATGAGACTTCCAGGGCATCTTCGGCAAACATCTCATAGAAATCGCCGAGGCGGAAA
Organism: Treponema sp.; assembly: GCA_031266695.1. Lineage (GTDB taxonomy): Bacteria > Spirochaetota > Spirochaetia > Treponematales > Breznakiellaceae > JAISAK01. The sequence continues at coordinate 2,172 of JAISAK010000261.1, read as the reverse complement.
AACAACACGTCATCCCCGTGTTCCTTCTTTATCCGCCTGTATTGATCCAGCATGGGACTGGACTGATCAGTGCCCATTTTTTTTAAAAGGCGCCTCCTATCTTTTTGCCCGGTCAAGCAAATTCTGTATGACCTTGTCCGTTATATCCACCGTGGGACTGTGCCAGAGTATGCTGTTGTTTTCCTTCAGGTTAAGCACCATACTGTAGCCCTCGCTTTCGGCAATATAACGGATTTCATCGTACACCTGCTCCAGAAAGGTTCCTGACTGGGCCAGCTTTTTCTTCTGGTCCTCCAGCTCCGCGGTTTTTAATTTGTAGTATTCCTTGAGAAATTCGGACTTGCGGTAGATTTCATTTTCAAGGCGTACCGAAAGCTCCTGATTCCCCTGCAGTACGGCGTCGGCCTGCCGTGATTTGAGATCCTGAATCTCCCTGGTCATGCGGTCAATCTCGTTCTGTACCCGCGCGCTCCGTTCCTCAAATTCCCGCACCGCCCGGGAATCGCGGAAAAAGGCGGTATACACCCGGGGAAGGTCTACGACCGCAAAGCGGGTAAGCTGCTGCGCCCGCGCCGGAAGCGCCGTAAGGAGAAGAGCGAAAAAGAACGGAAAAAAGCGTTTAATCATATAGTCTCCATCGAATCCTAATAACGAATCCTAATAAGTTGACAGGGCAAAGGAAATTACAAAATCAATACCGGAAGCGGGATCGTCCGTCGCGCCGATAGCGCCCCGCATCCACCGGAATTCGTTGTCCTCCCACCGGAAACGCTTGGCAAGGCTGAAGCGGAACGGGAACTGGGGTATGGTAAAGCGAATGCCGCCGCCAAAGCTGAAACGCATGTTGTTGACGTCGAAGTCCTGAAAATAGCGCCCCTGGGCGGATTCCACCCCCGCGGCGTCAAAAAAGAAATCCCAGGCCAGAATTCCCGGAACAAGGGGGAAGCGTATTTCCGCCCAGTTTTCCCAGAGGGCAAGCCCCTTGTTGCGGTATTCGCTGCTCCAGCCCCGGCCTATGAACATTCCGTCCACCGAAAGCTTGTTTGCCTCCTCAATGGACTGCACCTCGCTGAATCTGTCATGGAAGGGCTGTTTGACGATAAGGGACACCCCCGTATGCAGGCCCAGGACGGATTTAAAATTCCATTTCTCGGTTATGGGAATGTCAAAGAGCGTAAAAAAGTATTCCGCCTTGGTGTCGCTCCTTACGTAATGCTCCCTTTCCTGGTCGAAAATGCCGTAATACCCAAGCCGTTCAACCAAATAGTACCCCTTGGACGGATCGTAGTAGATATCCCGCTGATCAAGGCCAAGGCTTGTCCAGAAAGAATTCTTCGGCGTCCAGGAGTTGTTGTCTTCCCTGAGGGTATTGTCAAAGGGACGGTAAATGATCGTGTCATAGTCGTTTCTGATAAGACCGACCCGTATCCCGCCGCTTAAGGTAAGGTTGCCCAGAAAGGTTGGCCAGCGGTACCCGGTGGAAAATCCCAGGGACAGGTACCATTGATTGTATTCCATGAGGTATTCATTCGGCGGCAGCTTGTTGTGGCTCTCGTATTCGCCGTAGGAATCAAAGCCGTCGGGAAACGCGTAGGTTTCGTCGCCGTTAAAGAAGGGCGCGATATTGTCCATTGCCGCCAGGCGTTTGGCCCATTGGGCGGTAAAATCAAAACCGCCGGAAAGGGGAAGGCCGAAGATCCAGCGGTGGGTATAATTAAGCGAAAGGCTCGCGGTGTCGGGAGAAGCGTTCAGCTCGGCGCCGAGCTGGTTGCCCGTGCCCCGGAAGTTGCGGTCGTTCCATTTGATAAGCCCCGATACGGGGAAGGTTTCGGGATCGGAGCTGCCCGAAAAGGTAAGGCCGAACTGGAGATCCGTGGTGGGCTGTTCTTCCACGTTGAACACAAGGTCCATCAGGCTGTCGACGCTGCCGGGGGGCGTGTCCGGGGCAACCATGGAAAAGTATTGCAGGTTGTAAAGGTTGCGCATTCCGTCCATTACCTTGGTTTTGGAAAACACGTCCCCCGGTTCCAGGGGAATTTCCCTCAGTATAACTTCCGTCCTTGTCTTGGTATTGCCCCGGACAAGAATATTTTCTATGTGGGCCCGCCCCCGCTCCACAATGGGTATGTTGTAGGAAATAACGCCGGCCGCCGGATTCCGGTTCTCTTCCCT
>JAISAK010000212.1 GCA_031266695.1 Treponema sp. | reverse complement strand
CCGAAAACACACACAAGCTGGCGAGTGTGTTGACGGAAAGATGCGGCGCGGCGTGGAGCTCGATAAATGTCTCTATGTAGGACAATCTTTCAAGCTCCGCAGCGTCGAAAAAGGCTTACTATAGAGCCGCCATTTTCGGCGCTTTGAAATAAACGCGCTCCCCCTTCTTAACTTGTTGATCGATCATACATTCCTATTTGCTCCCTGTTACCCGTTCCAGGAGGACCGACACGGGGACTATGGAATAGCCTTCCCTGGTCAGGGCGTCCAAAAGCACGTTGATCCTGCCGAAAAGGTAATCCTTCCTGCCGCCGCTTAGGAGCCCAAGCCGTATGGGGATGATCGAGCCGGGGGTTTTGGCTTCCATAATCCGGTCAACAATGCCGGAAGCGGAATGTTGCACAAGGCCCAGCCTCTTCTCGTCTTCCCTGCTTACCCAGTCCAGGGGATCGATGCCCCTGGTGACGGTGGTATACCCTGTCCGGTAGGCGGCGGCGGAAATATCGGCGGAATGGGCATAGTAGGGGGCGTGCCACAAAAGCCCCAGTTCCGCGCCGGCGGCCCGGAAAAATTCATCCTCGTTCCGGGCAAGGCCCCGGGCGATAAAATCGTCATTGATGCGGTACCGGGCGTCAGACAGATCCAGGGGGGCAAAAAACATGGAAGCCGTTTCGTGGCCGGCGGCGGCGATATTCCGGGCCCCGCCGGGATGGCGGCGTATAAACTCCCCGTTCAGGAAGAACGTCGCCTTGATGCCGAAACGGTCCAGGGCCTCCAGAACCCCGGGCAGCCCTTCGGCGTCGTCATAGAGATCGAAACAAAGGCTCAGTTCCCGCAGGCCGGCGCGGCGGCCCTGGTACTCAACGCCCGGCAGGAGGGATCTGGTTCCCACCGACGCGATGTTGCGGATCATGGGGAGGTTTTCATAGGGGCCGGAACTTTGCCGTTCGAGATAAACCCGGTAGCGGGAAGAAAGCTGGGAGGCGGCCCCGGAGACCGAAGCGGAAGCGGAAGCCCAGGGGCCTTTCCCGTCGGTGGCAAACCACAGGCCGCCGCTCTTTGCCAGAATTCCGGGGGCCGCGCCGGCAGGGGGATTTTCCTCAAAGCCGAATTCCTCTGCCTGGGAGAGGCATATCATGTCCCGCCTGCCGGCGCTTCCTCCCGCAAGCCGTATCCGCTCTATAAGGGCATTATCGCCGATGATAATTTCGTCCATTCCCGACCATACGCAGGCATAGGCAGGCCGGCGGCTTAGGGTTTCGAGGACTCTCCAGTTGATGTAATCGTAGAGCACGACGCCTTCCCTTCCCCAAAAAAGGGCCCTGGTCCCGTCGGGGGAAAGGCATGCGTCGGAACCTAAAGGAATGGTCAGGGGCTTAAAACCCGCGCCGGTTTCGGCGGTATTGAACCGCCAGGCCATAACGGACGGGTCTCCTCTGGAAGGGGAAGACGCATCCCCGGTAAGGGAGGCAAGAACCGTAATCACCCCGCCGGGGGACCAAAGCACCGTCACATTGAAGCAGGAACGGGGAACCACCAGATAGGGCAGGGAACTTTCAAAGGGTTTGTCGTAGTCATCAAATTCCAGGGGATAATAAAAAATATTCCTCCCCCCCTTGGCAAGCATGATGGAACGAAGATCGGGAGCGATCCAAAAGGAATCGAAGGAAGGATCGAATTCAAAGGGGATTTTCCCGGCTACCGCACCGATTTCCAGGAAATCCGCGTAAAGCGCCCGGGCAAAAAGCTCGGCGCCCCGGACCCGGTAAATTGTTGAGCCCCGGATATAGAAAAAATCGCCGCCTCTCCCCCAATATACCGAATTGATGGTTCCGTCTCCGATGAGCCTGAATTTTTCATCGACCTGAACGGCGGTGGAATTTACTGTGTAATAGTAGAGCTTCCCCCCTTTGGCGTAGACAAACACCCGGGAATCGGGACTCCAGCAGGCGGGGAAGATCTTTTCGGGCCTTTCTACCTGAGAGGCCACGGGGATCTTTTCCCCTGAACGGACATCGATCATCACCAGGTTCCCGTAAGCCGGGCTGACAGGGTCTATCGCGAGAACCCAGCGGCCGTTCGCCGAGGCCGCAAGTTCCTCGGCCCTGCCGCCCAGGACGGGGTTTCCTCCGGCAAAGGAACCAAAGCCCGGAACCGGAACGGGAAGGCCCCCTGAAACCGGAAGCCGCAGAACCCCAAAGGCGTTCCGTATCTGCACGGTCCGGCCGCCTTCGAGGAGATCCATTTTCTCGGGAAAGGCGGTCAACTGGAGGATGCTGAGATCCGAAAGACGGGACACAAAGAGGGAATCCTGGGCCAGGGCTCCGCTGCCCGAAGAAGCGGCGCGGAAAAGAAGCCTGTCATCTTCGGAGAGATCGAGGTCTAAAAAACTCACCTTTGCCCAGGCAGGACAAAGGGAAAAAATAAAAAAAAAGGCGGCAAAACAAGAGAAAAACCGTAAAAAATACCTACACGATCTGTGCGCAGCTTGTCGCGCTTCGCGCATAAAACCTCCAAAAACCATCGGTTAGACGATTTTTTACTTTACAGGCTCCCAGGCATGGCTTTCTCCCGGAGAAGGAAGTCATCCAGTTCCTTTTCCAACTCCTCAAGCCAATGATCCA
>JAISAK010000115.1 GCA_031266695.1 Treponema sp. | reverse complement strand
ATGGGTACTATCACATCGACGGTAAGGGTTGGACAAAAGCCACCTAAAGAAGTCATCACGCGGGTAAAAAAAGCGGTCAAGGAAGCGCGGAAAGCGCCCCCGGTCTACGATCCCGATTGTCCCCCCTCGTCGCCGGAGGCCCTCAAGGAATTCGCTCACCTGGCGGCGGAGCGTAACCGGCGCAAAAAGAAACAGTCGGTAACAATTCGTGTTACCCCGGATGTTCTGGAAAGTTATAAAACAATGGGAAGCGGCTATACCGGTATTATGGCCGACGTTCTGAAATATGCCGTTAACAATCCTGATATTCTTACCGAAGCCACAAAATAACAATCGGGCTTGTCATTATGAAGACGGTGCAGGAATAGAGGGTTAATATTTTCCGCAGGCCTTGACGGTTTCTATCATCGCTTTGATGTTCTCCAAAGGCGTATTTGCTTCAAGGTAATCGCTGGTGTCAAAAAGATATTTGCCGCCGGGCTTGCAGATGGTGATAAGCTTTTCGGCGGCCGCGCATACCTCGTCAACCTTTGCTTCCTTCAGGAAATGAATCTGATCCATGTTTCCCGAAAGTACAAGATCCTTTCCCAGAATTTCTTTTGCTTCGGCAATATCGTTATCCCCCTGGGGCGGCGGCGAAATTGTTTCCCACACGCTCATCTTCATCTCTTTGTAATTTCCGTATAATTTTTTCGCCGGCCCGCAGTTGTGGTACAGTACATATTTACCTTTGTTTTTTACCGCGTCAATCAGCCGCTGTTCATAGGGCTGTATATTTTTGCGGAAGAAGTCCGGTCCCACAAGTCTGCCGTTTGCCATATTGCCCTGCATACCCAGACATTCATGCTCTGTTTCGGCCAGCATTTCATAATCCCTTTCAAGCGCCGAACTTAGGAAGTCCATAAATTCATGATAAAAATTTTCATCCTCATAAGGGTCCATACAGAGTTGTGAAATATCCCGCAGGATACAAGCCGCATTGAAAACCCCGCCGGGGCCCCAGGGGCTGCAAATTCCCAGGTCTCCCACAAACCCGTGGGCTGCCGCTGCGATATCTTTCATTTCTTCAAAATATGCCTTGTCCCGGGCAGGCATATATTTACGGAACAATTCAAAATCTTCGGGGGTATTAATCATGAATTTTGTGGTAATAAAATGGACCCCCTCTATAATGGCCGGATCGTAAGGCGCCGATTCCGTCTGGCGGAGAAGACCGCCGGGAGTATTGATCTCAAGGTGGCGATGGATATTGCTGCCGCTGATTTCTTCCTTTTTTGTTACTTCCCAGTTTGGATAACTCTTCCGCGTCCAGAAGGGTTCTTCATGGGTTCTTTGCCTGGTGATCAAATCAAAACCAAGCTCCGAGGCAAGCAGCGCCGCGTCTTTAACCCGGTCCATGCCGCCTTTCTTGTAATAATAAGAGAGGTACTCCTGCTGGACAAAAAGGGCGACCGGAATTCTGTCCGGTATCCCTCCCGAAAGGGTACATAAAATACGTTCTTTGCCGGTCATGCGAACCTCGCTATTTTCCGTAATTCCGTCCGAGGGTAATATCGGCAGAACTGAAATTATCAACACTCCGTTTCTTTTCATTAAAGCGGGGGACGGCTTTGAGCATAGTCTCCTGCCGGTAAAAAGGATCGGAAGAGTCCAGGGGGAGGGAAACGGATTTCCGCTCAACCGAAGATTTGTAAATCGCCATGATCAATTCCAGGGCGGCCCTTCCATCCTGTCCGGTAACAAGGAGCCGCTCCTCGCCGTTTATGGCCTTGAGCAGATTTTCCGTTTGGCCCGCGTGGGCTTCAAATACAAGTGAAGGAAGCGAATCGTAGCGGGATTGGATCATTGTTTTTGCTTCGGCGTCTTCTTCGGGGAAGCCGTTGGGCAGGGCCTTTGAGGCGGCTGTTTTCCAGGGTATGGAAAGCCGGGCCCTTTCCGTCTGGAAGACCATCTCCTGTTCTTCATCATGGCTAAGCAGTGAAGCGGTCACCTGGGCCAGCATACCGGGGTACTCCAGAATCGCGATAGCCAGATCCTCACATTCCGAATTGTCATGGGCCATATTGGCAATGATCGAAGTAACCCTGTCCGGCCTGCCCAGCATCCAGAGCAGCACATCCAGGTGATGCACCGCGTGATTTATAAGACACCCTCCGGCCTCTGATTTCCAGGTTCCCCGCCACCAGAGATCGTAATAGTGGGCGCCCCGCCACCAAAGGGAATTGACCGTTGCGTGAAGCACCCGGCCGGCAGTACCCTCGCCCAGGAGCTGCTTTACTTTGCGGAAGGGGGTTTTGAAGCGGAAATTTGCCATAACGGTAAGAAGTTTGTCGTTTTCTTCGGCCGCCTTTATCATCGCGTCGCATTCCTCAAGACTTGCCGCCATCGGCTTTTCGCATAACACATGCTTTCCCGCGTTAAGGGCTTTAATTACCGCTTCGGCGTGAATACCCGGCGGCAGGCACACGGATACCGCGTCTATATCTTTCCGGGCAAGGACTTCGTCCATTTCCTTATAAGCCGCCGCGTTTTTCAATTCCTTTTTATCTATCAGGGCCTGGGCCTTTTCCGGAAAAATGTCGCACACCGCCCGTACTTCGCAGCGGCTCTTGTGACGCAGATAGGCTCCGGCGTGGACAGCCCCGATTGCCCCGGAGCCGAAAATAGCTATTCCAAGCATAATCATTCTCCCCTAAATGTTCCAATTCCGGCGGCCCAGGCCTTTTCCTGGGCTTCAATTGCCAGTTCCATAACCTTGAAAATATAATCCTGAGTCGCCGCCGTTTCCGTCCTGTCCAGACAATCCCGGATAAATTTTCCGAAAAACGGAAATCCGCAGATTCCGGCGGCCCGTATATGCTGTTCGCCTTCGTGGTTCACCAAGTATACATGATCTCCGTCCCTGTCGGAAGCTATGTCAATGTACTTCCGGATCTCTATGTAGCCGTCCGTGCCCAGGATAAAGGTACGGCCGTCGCCCCAGGCTCCCAGGCCCCGCGGGGTAAACCAGTCAACCCGGAAATATCCTGTAATACCGTTATCGCAAATCATGGTCGCGTCGCCGAAGTCTTCAAAATCAGGCCGGCCGCGGTGATTGTAATTTGCGACATAACTTTGGGTGATCCGCGCCCCGGCGGCGTCCGCAAAGCTGAGTATCTGGGCTACCTGATGACTGCCTATATCCACAATGATGCCGCCGTATTGCTTTTTGTCAAAAAACCAATCGGGCCGGGTATCGAGGGCGGCGCGGTGAGGGCAGCATACCAGTACCTGCACAACCTTGCCGATGACGTTTTCCCTGATCAGTTTCTCCGCGTACACGGCGCCTTCCACATGAATGTATTCCGCGTAATAGGCGCTGAATTTTCCGCCGGTCCTCTTAACAGCCTCCCTGGCCGCCCGAAGCTGGTCCGCGTTGATAAGCGGCGGCTTGTCGGCGAAGTAATCCTTGCCGTTTTCCAGG
>JAISAK010000059.1 GCA_031266695.1 Treponema sp. | reverse complement strand
AATATCCTGAACCGTATACTTCAGGCCGCCCCCAGCCTTTCGTCCCAGGGCGCCCAGCCGGCCCTTGCCGAAAATGCCCCGGCAGCCAAAACCGCCGATTCGGAAGAAGTCGAAACCCTTGAAGAAGCTGAAGCCGTCGAGGAAGTCGAAGACCTTGAAGAAGCCGAAGCCGTCGAGGAGGTCGAAGAACTTGAGGAAGCCGAGGCCGTCGAGGAGGCCGAAGCTGCCGAGGAAGTCGAAGACCTTGAAGAAGCCGAGGCTGTTGAGGAAGCCGGGCCGGAGGACAAACCGGCCGCGGATAAAAAAGCTCCCGAAGCCGAAGCACCGTCTTCCGAGCCGGTCAAGGGGGAGGGTCTTTTCAAGGCGGCTTCCAGGAAAAAATCGAATGTACGGCTTGCCTTTGGCGAAGATGATGTCCCCTATATTGTAGAATCCAGCGGCCTTGAACTGGTTGATGAAGAAATAGACGCAAAACTTGAAAACATGCAGGAAGATACGCAGACTGATAATAATAACGCGGTTTCGGCCGGCGATTCCGGGGCGTCCGCGGAACCGGAAGAAATTGAGGAACTTGAGGAGCTCGAGGAGTTGGAAGAGCTTGAGGAACCGGAAGAAATTGCTTCCGAAGCCTCGGACGGAACCGCTGCCGCGGGCCCGCCCGTCTCCCGCGAAGACGAGATTGCCAGCAAGATTGAATTCAGCAACGTAACCCAGGATACCGACGAAGCCGAAGCGGAACTGGATACAGAGCTGGAAATAGTGTCGCCCTTTTCTTCCATCCTTTCAAGGCTGGAAACCAGTGAAAAGTCTTTTGGCCCCCAGCCTGACGAAAATTCCAATGCCGCGGAACAATTTGAAAATTCAGCGGAGGACTCCGGCGTCGAATCTCTTGAAAGCTTTGAAATATTATCCGCGGAGGACGAAAAGGCCCAAGAAAATTCGGAAGACGAAAAAAAAAAATCACCGGAATAAGAGAAAATTTGCTTCCGGCCGAAGGCGGACTTGAGGAATTCCGCAAAAACGCCGGAATTTCAATTGTGTCTTCCCCTTTCCTGTTTGAAACCACCCGCGAGCCCGAATACCTCAAACCCTCCGTTGATGCCGATGAATTGCCTGTTCCGGCCGTGGTTTTAAAATCGGATGATCCCGCGGCAGAAAAACCGCCCGGATCTTCTTTTAACCGCCAAATTGCTGTCCCGGAAAAACCGAAAGCCTCTTTCCAGGCAGAATCTCCAATAAGCGAAGTTGTTCTGGAACGGAACGGTATTCACTTTATCAACAACCGCGTCTTTAGCCCCGACAAGGAAACCGAAAAAAACCTCGACCCGGATTTCAGAAAGCTGGTTGATTCGGTGATTAAGCGGTAAATCCCAATTGATTGTATGCGAAGCGGCGGGGTTGGTTGATTGTCCCCCGGGCCTTTAGTACAATAATCCATCATGTTTGATAAATTAACGGCAAAAATTTCCGACGCCCTGCGTCTTGTCGCGGGCAAATCAACAATTACCGAAAAAAATATCGAAGACGCGGTAGAGGCCATCAAAATGGCGTTGCTGGAAGCGGACGTCAATCTGCGGGTAGTCCGCCGTTTCGTCAATTCCATGATAGAAGAGGCCAGGGGAGAAAAGGTTCTCCGCTCGGTGGATCCGGGCCAGCAGTTCGTAAAAATCGTTCACGACAAGCTTGCCTCTTTTCTGGGTGATACCGCGCCCGGCCCGAATGGCCGCCCGGCCCAGGCGCTGCAGCTCAAGGGGCCCGATACCATTTCTTCCATTCTTATGCTGGGCCTGCAGGGTTCGGGCAAAACCACCAGTTCCGCAAAACTTGCGCTCCGCCTAAAAAAAGAAGGCCGCAAGCCCCTGCTCGTGGCCTGCGACCTGGTACGCCCCGCGGCCATGGAACAGCTCGCCGTTCTTGGCAGCCAGATTGATGTTCCCGTCTACAGGGAGGAAGCCGCCCGGGAACCCGGCGGGTCCCATAACAGCGTCCAAGTTTACCGAGGCGCCCTGGACTGGGCGCGGAAAAACCTTATCGACACCCTCATCATCGACACCACGGGCCGGCTCCAGATCGATGAGGCCATGATGACCGAGCTCTCCCGGCTCAAGGGCGCGGCCGGGCCCGACGAACTCCTCCTGGTGGCGGATGCCATGACCGGCCAGTCCGCCGTGGACATCGCCAAAACCTTTGACGAAAAAATCGGCCTTACCGGTGTGGTGCTTACCAAGTTCGACTCCGACACCCGGGGCGGCGCGGCTCTCTCCCTCAAGACCATCACCGGTAAACCCATCAAGTTTGTCGGTACAGGCGAAAAGCCCGAAGACTTTGAACCCTTCTACCCGGACCGCGTTGCCGGCCGTATTCTGGGCATGGGCGACGTGGTCAGCCTTGTTGAAAAAGCTCAGGCAGTCATTGATCAGAAGGAAGCCCTGGAGCTTCAAAAAAAGATGGAAAAAGAAAACTTTACCCTGGAGGACTGGCTTGCCCAGCTCCGCTCGGTAAAGAAGATGGGTTCCCTCCAGTCCATGCTGGAAATGATCCCCGGCATGCAGGGCCAAATAAGCGAAGACGATATTGACAAGGCCAATCTTAAACGCCAGGAAGCGATCCTTTCCTCCATGACCAGAAAGGAACGCGCCAACCACCTTATCATCGGCCCCACCCGCCGTTCCCGCATTGCCAAAGGATCGGGCTCCTCGGTTGCCGAAGTAGCCCGGCTGCTCAAGCAGTTCGAAAAAATGCGGACCATGATGAAAAAAATGGTCAAAATGAACAAAAATCCGTCCCGGTTTACGCAGCCCGGCAGGGCTGTTTTCCCGAACAGGTGACCGGGACCGGCGCCCGGAAAATTCCCTGTGTTGGTGAAATTGTGCGAAACCTTCAGGTTGAGCGTGTTTTTAATTACACTATTCGTACTTCCAATTCTTTACCAATAGCTCTCGCTATTTTATTCAGAAACTCAAGTGTAGGATTATAGTTCCCGCTTTCCAGCCGGGATATATTTGATTGTTTTGTTCCTACCAGTTCTGCCAGATCCTTTTGTGTCAAATTCTTTTCCTGTCTGGCCGTTATTATTTCCTCAATGATTTTATACTCAGCCTCGTTATTTCTGAGTTCCTTCCGGACCTCTTCGTTCTGAAGGATCTTTTCTTTTGCATCATCCCAATTCATTTTTTGCTCCTCGCTATATAATCATTCATCCGAATATATTTTTGCTTGTTGTTTTGGGTTTAAAGATACAATGAAATCTAGGACGGGTACTTTATTGCCTTCTTTTTCATACAATTCGATTTCATATTTCATGTTTTTAATATATCACATATGATATTTTTTATAAAATATGAGCAAGTTTCAAAATCGGTTATGTAAACCTTTGGTTCGATGAAATCTTGGTAGTTTCCCGGAACATGAAAGTAAATGATGTTGGCCTTGCATTTTCTTGACAACCAGCCCCCGATGTAGTTAAATAATCTGAAACGGTGCCTCCGGCACTGAATTGTGGTATACTTGAGGTAAGAAGCGCAACATGAGTGGTTTTAAAGCAGAAATCACCCTGGCAGGAGACAGTGATGGGAATTACCAAAGACGAAATCACCCTTACCAACGCGGTTGACAAGGGAAATGTAAAGCGCGGACTTATGGACGAAAAAGAAATCCGCTCGGTTACGGTAACAGCCGTTGCCGATACCGGGGCGCTCCGCCTCACCATGCCGGAGAGCCTGCGGCGGCAGCTTGGCCTTGAAATCCTCAAAAAAGTTCCCGCCACCCTGGGGGACGGCGAAAAAGTACAGCTCGGCCTTACCGAAGGGGTAGAAGTCCGCTGGAGAGACCGGGCGGAGATAACCCAGGCGTGGGTAGTTGATAAAGAATGTTCCGTCCTCCTCGGCGCAATCCCAATGGAAGGCATGGACATCATGGTAGACCCCAAAAACCAGCGGCTGGTAGGCGTCCATGGCGAAGAACAGCTTGGTATTCTGTATTAGTACCGCACACCCCCCCACGCCATTGACTAAACCCGCGCTTTCTTGTATAGTAAACTTGTCTTAAACCCGGTTGTTTTGGGTAAAACTCAAACTAAGCGGGTTAGGATATTGTGAGGAGGCTCCATGAGCGCCAGAATACGGCTCAAAAAATTCGGTACGAAAAAACGCCCCTATTACCGCATTGTGGTAATGGACAAACGGGATGCCCGGGACAGCAAGACCATTGAGGAATTGGGATATTACCACCCCATTGAGGTTGAAGATAAGCAGATTGTTTTCAATGCCGAAAAGGCAAAGGCCTGGCTTGCAAAGGGCGCAACCGTTACCGATACGGTTCGCAGAATTTTTAACAAAAAAAGCATTGCCATGAAATCAACAACCTCGCCCTGAAGGACGAGGTATGTTGTTCTCCCGAGGTAATGCATTCGGGGTTTAATACCTTTTTAACCGCCCTGAAGCTCCCCCGCCGAAAGGCGGGTTCTTGGGTATCAAACCCCTCAGCACGAATGACCCCCCGCAGGCCGCGGGTGAGTTCCGGCCTTGTATCGTTTACAAATTCCTGAGAAAGGTACAAAATGGAAAAAGATTTGGTTGAATATATCGTAAAGTACCTGGTAGATAACCCTTCCCAGGTACTGGTAAGTGTGGTTGAGGGTGAAAAATCTACCATTCTGGAGCTTCGGGTGGCGCCCGAAGATATCGGAAAGGTAATCGGCAAGCACGGCCGCATTGCCAAGGCCATCAGAACCGTTCTACAGGCGGCCACCGCCAAAACCGGCAAGCATACGGTTCTGGAAATCCTGGATTAGAACCTTTCGGGAATACGCATACCCGTGCCAAAATGACGGAAAAATTTGTAGTCGGTCTGGCAGGCGCGCCTTTCGGGCTTAAAGGCTTTGTGAAGGTCCGTCCCCTTTCGGGCGAAATCGATCATCTTTTAAAACTGCAATCCCTGATTCTTCGTCTGAAAGGCAAAGAAGAAGAGCGAAAAATTGAGGAAAGCCTTCCTGCCCCGCCGGCATTGTTGATAAAATTCACCGGAATAGACAGCCCCGAAGACGCAAAAACCCTGAGGGGCGCGGAACTGCTGGCCGGACGGGAACAGGCCAGCCCCCTTGGGCCGGACGAGTACTACATCGAGGATCTGAAGGGTCTGCCCGTAATAGCCGGCGCGTCGCCGGCGGAAGGCGAAGTCCTCGGCCGCGTCGCCGGCCTTATAGAAGGCGGAGGCGGGAGTCTGGTCGAAATCAGGCTTTCTTCGGGTGAAATAAAACTGGTTCCCTTCAGGAAAGAATTT
>JAISAK010000355.1 GCA_031266695.1 Treponema sp. | reverse complement strand
CTTCTGTTATATTTCCCGCTTATCTTTATGTCTACCAATTGGGGTTAAGTCCATATGACATATTACCCTGGATATCTTTTGTACCGGGGTATTGTTCCCACGCGCTTCCGGTGTTATTCTTTAAACTACAGGCTTTTATAAAGAGGAAACAAATGATTGAACTTTATGACACAGGCGTCTGGCTTGTCGGGGGCTCCGAAATTGTCAGGGACGACGCGGAAGGGGCGGCGAATTTGCGCAGGCTCGGCAAAAACATCTCCAGGGAAGAAGCCCGGAAGGGCGCTATTTCATACGGGATTCTTTCGGCCCACAACAAGAGCGGGGACGACAAAAATCTGCGCCTTGCCTTCGATTCCCTCACCTCCCACGACATCACCTATGTGGGCATCATTCAAACCGCCCGGGCAAGCGGCATGGAGAAATTCCCCATACCCTATGTGCTTACCAACTGCCACAACAGCCTCTGCGCGGTGGGCGGAACGATCAACCAGGACGATCATGTGTTTGCCTTTTCGGCGGCGAAAAAATACGGCGGCGTTTATGTGCCCCCCCACCTTGCGGTGATCCATACCTACAACAGGGAAATGATGGCCGGCTGCGGAAAGATGATCCTCGGTTCGGACAGCCACACCCGCTACGGCGCCCTTGGAACTATGGCGGTGGGCGAAGGAGGCGGGGAACTTGCCAAACAGCTTGTGGGAAAAACCTATGACATCGCCGGGCCCCAGGTGGTAGCGGTTTACCTGAGCGGAACGCCGGCCCGGGGCGTAGGCCCCCACGATGTGGCGCTTTCCATTATCGCGGCGGTTTTCAAAAACGGTTATGTCAAAAACAAGGTTATGGAATTTGTGGGGGACGGCATAAAGAACCTGCCCGTGGAATTCCGCAACGGTATTGACGTGATGACGACGGAAACCACCTGCTGGACTTCTATCTGGCAGACCGACGATCGGGTTGAAGCCTACCTTGAAGCGCGGGGCAGGAAAAGCGATTACCGGGAACTCAGGCCCGCGGATACGGCCTATTACGACGGGCTCATCAAGGTTGATCTTTCTTCGATAGAACCTTCCATCGCGCTGCCCTTTCACCCAAGCAACGTATACACTATCAGGGAACTGCAAAAGAACGGCAGGGATATCCTCGCAAAGGCCGGGGAAGAGGGGCTCAAAGCCCTGGGCCTTCCGGGCCTGAGCCTCAATCTCGGCGCCAAGTACCGCTCCGGCGCGGTGTACGCGGAGCAGGCTGTTATCGTCGGCTGTTCCGGTGGAACCTTTGACAACATCATGGCCGCGGCGGATATCCTTAAAGGAAAATCCGTCGGCAACGGCAACTTTACCCTGAGCGTATACCCAGAAAGCCAGCCCACCTACCTTGAACTGGTAAAGAACGGCGCCGTTGCCGCGCTTATGGACGCCGGCGCTCTTGTGCGGGAAGCCTTCTGCGGCCCCTGCTTCGGCGCGGGCGATACCCCTGCCAACGGGGATCTCTCCGTCCGCCACGCGACCCGCAACTTCCCCAACCGGGAGGGCTCCAAGCCCAACGAAGGGCAGATCGCCTCGGTCGCGCTTATGGACGCCCGTTCCATCGCGGCCACGGCGCTTTCAGGCGGCAGGATCACCGCGGCTACGGAAATCGACACGGCCCCGGGAAAATACAAATTCTTTTTTGACCGGGGTATTTACGAAAAGCGGGTATACGACGGTACAGGCAGGCCCCTTCCGGAAACGGAACTTGTCTTCGGCCCCAATATCAAGGACTGGCCCAAAATGCCCGCCCTGCCGGACAGCCTTCTCGTCAAAATCGTCAGCTATATTACCGACCCCGTCACTACCACGGATGAACTGATACCCTCGGGGGAAACCTCTTCCTACCGGTCAAACCCGCTGCGCCTTGCGGAATTCGCCTTAAGCAGAAAAGATCCCGGCTACGTCAAACGCGCAAAGGAAACGCAGGCCCTTGAGGAAGGCCGCGCGAAGGGCGCCGCCGCGCCGGAGCTTGCCGCCGTAATCGAAAAACTCCGGGGCCTCTCCGGTTTCGCGAAGCTTGAGCTTTCGGGCTTCGGGATTGGCAGCGCCATTTACGCGCGCAAACCCGGCGACGGTTCCGCCCGGGAGCAGGCGGCCTCCTGCCAGCGGGTTCTCGGCGGCTCGGCGAATCTGGCCCTTGAGTACGCTACCAAACGCTACCGTTCAAATCTTATCAACTGGGGCATTCTCCCCTTCCTTGTAAAGGATGAAAGCGCCCTGAAGCCGGGGGATTATCTGTTCTTCCCGGACATAAAAAAAGCGGTTGCGGAAAAGCGCGAATCCGTTAGGGGCTATGTAATTGGCGGCGGAACAGCCGAAATATCGCTTGGTCTCGGGGATCTTACCGATACCGAGCGGCAGATACTGATCGACGGCTGCCTTATCAACTACTATGCGGCTCACTGACATTCCGCTCACCCTTCTGGCGGGCGGAGTGTTCGGCGTACTTTTTGTTTTTCTGAAAGTACCCAACGGCCTGCGGATCGGCGCCATGCTGGGTTCCGCGCTCCTGAACATTTTTTTCGGAATCGGCCGCGTGCCGCCTCACACCCGGATACTGGTACAGGTTATCGCGGGCGCCCTTATCGGCTGTACCGTGGAAAAAAGCGATCTCCGGCGGCTGCCCAGCATTATCAAGCCGACCCTTGTCGTGGTAGGCATACTTTTCGTCCTGAACCTTTCCGTTGGGTTTTTGATTTACAAAATCAGCCCCATCGATCCCGTTACGGCCTTCATGTGCGTTATCCCCGGCGGCGTCACCGATACTCCCATTATCGCCGCCGACATGGGCGCCGATACCTCCAAGGTCGCCCTTGCCCAGCTTGCCCGTTATATCATGGGCGTCGGTTTTTTCCCGCCCATGATACTTGCCTGGGACAATCTGCGTACCCGGGAGGAAGCGCGGCGCGGGAAAAACACCGGCGGGCGGGCGGCGGGCAATTCCGCGGCGCGGCAAAAATCCGCGGTAAAATCTCCCTGGGCCTTTGTCTGTACCATGGCCGCGGCCCTGGGGGCGGGTATCCTCGGTGATATGTCGGGCATACCCGCGGGAACCCTTCTGTTCGCGATTATAGCGGTCGTCATTCTGAAACTTGGTTTCGATTTTGCCTGGCTTCCCCTGCCGGTAAAAAAATTCACCCTCCTTGTAAGCGGCTGTTACATCGGAAGCGCCGTCTCCATGAACGATGTCCGGGGCTTTGGGGAACTTGCCCTGCCGATTGCGATCATCGTTAGTTGTTACGTTGCCAACTGCTTCGTCAGCGGAAAAATCCTCGGTAAAATTTCCGGCTTCAGCCGCAAGGAAGGCATGCTGATCGCGACGCCGGCCGGGGCAACCGACATTGCCCTGAGTTCCGCGGATATGGGCGTTGAAAATACCGATGTCATCATCATCCAGATATTCCGTTCCATCATCGCCATCGTGGTATTTCCGCAGATTATCAACCTTTTGATTTTGATTTTTTTCTGAGGAGGCTGCGGGCATGGAAATCAGAACAGGTTTTCCCTTTCGCGGGAAGGCCCTTGAGGAACTTCGCGCCTTCCTTGAGCAGAACGGCCTGAAATACGATGAAGGGGCGCGGTTTTCCGTCTGCCTTGTGGAGGATGAAAAAATAGCCGCGGCCGGTTCCCTGGACGGCAGCGTACTCAAGTGCATCGCC
>JAISAK010000347.1 GCA_031266695.1 Treponema sp. | reverse complement strand
ATCTTAAAAAACGCGGGATTCATGTAAAGGAATACCTATTTATCGTGGAGAAAAAGTAATTTTCCGTTCCTTGGCCGGCCCGCCGTGGACGGGACGCCGCACTATTGACAATAGCTTTACAGTTATAAGAAGATGATAATATAGGGATCAAATGTAAAGTTTGCCCGCAAGGCGAATCGAGGGTTCGCACTTTGCGGACAGACGCTAATCAGTAAAAGCGGGAGAGGGTGGATGAAAAAAGGTAAGATACTTATTATTTCTCTTTCAATAGTTCTTTTAATAATTCTAGCCTTGGGAGCAATATTCGGGTGTTCGGCTTGTCAGGCGTCCACGGAACGGAAACGTCTTGCGGGGGAAGCGGCGCGGCTTGAGGCGGAACGGCTGGCCCTGGAGGAGGCGGCGCGGCTCGAGGCGGAGCGTTTGGCCGCGGAGGAGGCGGAACGGCTGGCCCTGGAGGAAGCGGCGCGGCTTGAGGCGGAGCGTCTTGCCGCGGAGGAGGCGGCGCGGCGCGCGGCGGCGGAAGCCGCCCGGGGGGCCGCCCGGGGGCCTTCACAAAATCAGCAGCAAAACTATACCTCGGAAGAATCGGATCCCGGAAACGCCTTTGTCGGAGTTTGGGCTACCAACAACAATGCGATCATTTTCCGTTTTCTGGGCACCGGTAATATCGAGGTGCTTAACTATAGACTTGTTGATGAAGTGGTTGAGGTCTACTGGCGTACCAACCGGGGCATTACCGGCGGCGGTTTCTACGACACGCGGAATCCCGAAGCTTTTGAATCCGACTATACCGGCACCGGCACTTATACCGTTACCAGGGATACCGTTGTTTTTAGACTGAACATAAAAAATCAGCAGGGTACAACCAAAAATCTGACCCTTACCACCAGATTTTCCTTCAACGGGCAGAGGGATTTTCTGAAGCTTGCCAACGGGCTGGGGCGGAAGTTTATCATCAACAGGGATACGAGGGATATCTTCGATACCAAGGACTTTGTCACCTCTTTCTACCGTCAGTAGGCGCGCCGGCAGCGGGCGCCGCAGGGCTTCCGGTACAAAAAATACAACGAATACACTCCGCCGGGGCCTTCCCCGGAACCCTCGCCGGATTCTGCCGGGATGAAGAGCGCGGGAAGACGGTACGGATTCGGCGCGTAAAATACCACCGGCAAATTTAAGAAAATAATTACAAAATTATAAATTTACTCCTATAATTCTTCCTCCAAAAAAATTATTTTTTTTATTCGAGGGGGGTCTAATACCCCCCCCCTTTTGGGGCGGTTCAATTCTTACGCCAATAATGGCGGGGTAGCAGACCCCCAGTATAAAATGAGAAAAGTCCGCAGGACTTTTTCTTCTCGACCGAAGAACCCCGCTGCTTGCGGCGGGGTTCTTCATTCGGGGGGGTGTCCTGGCGGGGCTGCCTGATAAGAGGGAATAAAATGATTGAGCTTGTTCCAAAACCCGGTTGGTGCGGACCTGCGGTCCGATGGAACAGCCTCGATTATTTTTTAGTTCCTTCGACAGCCTAATTCAATTCACGGGAGGAAGTGATGGTTTTGGTAACAAGTGCATACGGTAACGCGGGAAAGGGAATCATTGAGGTCTTGTTAAAAAACGGATTTGAGGTAAGGGCAACGGATACCCATCCAAAGACAGAAGACCTCAAATCCCTGGGGGTTAAGGAAGTGCTGGTAGGGGATATTAACAAACTTTCTTTTATGTACCGCTGCGTGAAAGGCATTGACAGTATTCTGTTTATCCCGCCTTTGTTTACCGCCGGAGGGTATTATGTCGGGAAATATATTATAGACGAAGCCATCAAGAACGGCGTTAAGCAGTTTATTCTGCATTCGGTAAATCATTCCGGCGCGGATACCCTGTCGCAGCACGCGGCCAGAAAAAAAATCGAAGAACACATTACACATAACAATTTGTCCGATAAACTTTGTTTCACCCTTATTCAGCCCATGCACTATATGTACAACTTCTATGTTAATCAGGTCAGGGAAACGGGTAAATATTCCATATTTTACGACCTCGACAGCAAGCTGTCCTTTGTCGATCTTGGTGATGTTGCCGAGGTTGTTATCAAAGTGATAAAGAACCCGGAAAAGCATAATGGAAAAACCTACGAGCTTGGGGGCTCCGACTTTTTATCGCCCAATGACATGATCAAGCTCTTTAACAAAAAAACCCACTCAAGGGCCCAGTGTGAACGTATTGATGTCAAAACTTATCTTGGCATGATCCACACGGAGGATGTATACGCCATTGAAACCCTAAAGTCCTTATCGCATATCTACAGCGAATACGGAGTCCGCGGCAACAGCAATGTCCTGGAAAATTTACTGGGCCGCAAACCGACAACTTTCACGCAATACCTGGAAAAGTCGCTGAAGAATAAGGCGCTTTCAAATATATTCTCCCCCGTGAACCGGTAAGCGGATTCCGATATTCCGAAAATCCGGCGGCGCGACAGGCTGCCGGCGCATCGACTCATTCGTCAAAATCGTCGTAATCTACGTTCCCGTCGTAGTCATAGTCTTCGTCTTCGTCTTCGTAGTCGTCGTCGTTGTCATCGAAATCATCATCGTCGAAATCATCGTCATCGAAATCGTCATCCATATCGTCGAAACTTTCGTCGTCGCCGATATCCTCGTCATCCTCGTCATCCTCGTCAAAGACGAAGAACGGTATCGGGGTGACAGGCGCGCCCGCCTCTGAGGCATCTCCAAAGCTGTCCAGGGGCATTAAAGCCGGCATCTCCACCGGAAACAATTTTTCCTCGGAATCCCGCCGGTTACTCATAGCCTCATGCAGAATCATATTATTCTCCGTTTAGAAATATCTACTATTGAAACATAAAGGAGAGATCGGAGAATTGTCAACTAGTTTTTTTGCGTAATCGCGAGTTTTTGCGTAACAGGTGAATTTTGTGTTTTCCGCCCCTTCCCGGACATGAAAATCCGGCGCTTTCCGTCTTTTAATTTGTGCTATACTTCGGATTATGCCTCAATTGACTATCGAAGCCCCGGCCAAAATAAATCTTCATCTTCGGATAAAAAATCTCCGCCCGGATGGTTTTCACGGGCTGGAAAGTATTTTTTTGGCCCTTGCTTTTGGCGATACCCTGAGTTTTGAACTCCTTGACAGGGAAGGGGCCCTCGAAATTCACTGCCGGCCGCCGGAATTTGCCTCCACGGAGTTTCTTCCTCCTGAAAAAAATATCATTTTTAAGGCAATTTCTCTTTTCCGGGAGAAGACCGCCTGTAACCGGGGCCTTCGGGTAACTGTAGACAAGCGAATTCCCCCGGGCGGAGGGCTGGGCGGGGGGTCTTCGGACGCCGCCTCAAGCCTTTTGGCCCTGAATACCCTCTGCGGGAAGCCTCTGGGGGAAGCCGCTCTTTTTGAAACAGCCGCCTCCCTGGGCAGCGACGTACCCTTTTTCCTTACGGAAACCGGCGCGGCCTGGGCCGCCGGGCGGGGCGAGGAGCTGCTGCCCCTGAAAAGCCCCCAAAACCTGTCGATTGTACTGGTTAAGCCCGGTTTTTCAAGCGGGACCGCCGGGGCTTTTCGGCTTCTTGACCGGTACCGGGAAAAAGAAGGTTCCCGAACCGAAAAACGCGCCGGTTTCGAACCCGAAAACCCGGAGAACCTGAAGGCGGAAAAGCGGGTGGCCTTGACGGAGATTCTCTCCGGGCCTCCCCGGGCCTGGCCTTACAAAAACGACTTTTTGCCGGTTTTTCTTGAAGCCGGAGGAAAAACCGCGGCCGGAGACGGGGGGGAGGACGGCCCGGCGGGGCAGGCCGCGGCATACCGGCGAATTTTGAGCAGCCTGGACGAAGCGGAGGCGGATTTTTCTTCCCTCTCGGGATCGGGATCCACCTGTTTTGGGGTCTTTTCCAACCGGGAAAAGGCCGAAAAAGCGGAAAAATTTCTTTTTAAAAGCTGGAATTTTGTTAAACTGACATTTCCCCTTGCGCGGAGGGCCAATACAGTATTAAAATAAGTATATTTAGTTGGACCGTCAAAAAGGAGATGCGCCAATGGAGATAACAGACATTCGGGTCCGTAAAGTAGCTGGCGAGGGCAAGCTAAAGGCGTATGTAACGGTTACATTTGATGACTGCTTTGTGGTGCATAACGTAAAAATCATTGAAGGCAAAAGCGGGATTTTTATCGCCATGCCGAGCCGGAAAACACGAGCCGGGGAATACAAGGATGTTGCCCATCCAATTCATCCCGAATTTCGCGGGGAACTTCAGAAACGGATACTGGACAAATACGATTCCGGCGCTGTTCCCGACGATCCTTCCGTGGAAATATAAGAAGCCCGAAGCCGGAAATTTTCCGTTCCCCGCGTATGCGGGGAGGTTTCAAAGATTTCAGTTTTTACCTGCGGCCTGTCACTGTTTTTGCCCGGTATTTTGGGTTTGGGGCGGCGTTTTCATCAAGGCGGCCTTTACTCAATTGAAACAGTTTCGATTTTTGTGATATACTGTCACTTCTATTGGGACGTAGGCAAGTGGTAAGCCACCGGGTTTTGGCTCC
>JAISAK010000309.1 GCA_031266695.1 Treponema sp. | reverse complement strand
AATCGAATTTCAGATCCGCGTCCTCGCCTTCGGGGTTATGCCACTTGTGGAGGGTATAGACCTCCCTGTTCATTACCGCGTTGATGATTTCCTGCACCCGCTCGGGGCCCATCTCCTCGTCCCCCTGCCCTACGGTATGGCTGCCGTGGGGAGTGTCTTTCTCGCCCGCGGAACAAAGTATTTCTTCAAAGGCGGCGTCGCGGAATCTTCGCTTGGCTTCCTCAATACCGTCGGTATAGAGCAGCAGAATGTCGCCGCGATCAATGGTCACGGTCTGTACCTGGTAGCCCCCCTTCGACTCGACCAGGAAGTTGGGAAGAACCCCGGTGGCGGGGGTTTCCGGCAGGGTCATGGTTTTTATCTTCCCCTCCGAAGCGTCGAAGAGGTGGATGATATTATCGCCGGCGTTGCAGAAACGGACAAGGCCGGTCTGGGAATCAAAGAGACAGAGGGTGAAGGCGGCGAAGCGCCCCTTAAAGCCCAGGGTTTCGATGAAGTCGTTGATCTGGTAGACCACTTCCTCGATGTGCATGCCCTTGGCGGTGGGCTTCCACTGCTTGAAGTAGTTGAGGAACATGGTCGCCACCTGGATCATGATAAGCGCCGCGGGAATTCCCTTGCCGGCGACGTCGCATTTAATGATCGCGTAATAGCGTCCGTCCAGATCCTGATAATCAAAGTAATCGCCGGACACGCCCTTTGCGCCTTCATAGTACCCGAAGAAATGGGCGTTCTTGGTATCCTTGTAACCGGAGCTCAGTTTGTTTCCTTCGCGGTCCAGTTCCAGGGGTATGAATTTTTTCTGTATCTCCTTGCCGATAGAAAGATCCGACGCGGCCGCCGCGGCTTTAACAAGGCCGTGGGTCATGTCGTTGATGGTATTTCCCAGGGTGGCAATTTCGTCGTGGGTGGGGATATGGATGTCCACGCCGCTAAGCTGGGCCTTGTCTTCGGTGTCCCTTATCCTTTCGACATGGGCCACCAGTTTCCGTATGGGCTGGATAATCAGGGTTGAAAGGATAAGGGCGCCCGCGATTCCTATGGAAATCGCGATAAGGGCTACGACAAGTATTATTCTGAGCAGGCTCCACTGCCGGCTGGTAATTTCGTCAAGGATTGAGTCAATGGCAACCTCGAGGCGTATGAGGCCCCTGAAATAGGTGTCGTCGGAACCCTGGCGGTACATGACCGGCTTGAAGAATATGTAGGCGCGGTTCCCGCTGCGGGAAATGTCTTCGGTTGAGAATTCCGGTTCGGAGCCGATCTGCCGGGCTATTTCGGCAAGCCCTTCGGTAAGCCGTGTTTCCAGCGAACGGGTTGTTACCTGAATATCGTTGAGGCGCTGCCGGCTTTCCTGATCCGTGCGGGTGGAAATGGACAGGGCCTCGCGGGTAAGATCGCTGATGCTCCGGGAAATATCGCCGATTTCGGCCCGGGCCCTCTCGTTGAGATTTCCGCTGACCTCGGGAAGCCGGGGGCTCAAAATATCCTCGAGCCGGGAAACGCCGGGTTCAAGTTCGGCGGTATCTATCTTTGAAAGAATATCCGGATCGTTGCTTGCCCAGACGTGATCGTCAAATATGGTGGAACCGGTTCCGAAGCCGGTGATGGTGACATAGCGCGCTTCGGGAATTGCCTCGGTCTGGGCGGGGAGGAAGCCCAGCTCCAGCACGTTTCCCGAAGGAAGATAGGCCCGGGCGCTTGAAGCAAGTCCTTCCAGAAGTACGGTGGCGCGATCCGAAAGGCCCTGAAACAGGGTTTCCTCCTGGGTTCGGGTCATCATGTAATACAGGGGCGCGGACACCATAACGACCACCATGAGTACCAGCACTATAGTAAAGGAGGCAAGCTTAAAACGCAGGCTTATCCCCCGTCTTCGTATTCCGACAACCCGTTTTTTCTTTTCCTCTGGCATAAAATCTCCTGTAATGAGGGCAAGGGCTTCCATCTTTACCGCCGCGCCTTCGGCGATAGCGCCGCCGATGCCCCGGACTGAAACAACCAATCCGATAGCACATAACGCAAGCAGAACTATAACAATAATAAAATCAGATTCAAATACAAACCGCCGTTCGGCGCGGGGAATCCACAGGGGCTTCCAGGTGCGCGAATAGTCGCCGAATTTGACTGTCCCTATCCTGTCTACGGCGACAAGGGGCGGGGTTCTGTACAGGCCCCGGCCCGAATGATCCAGGACGACAAGGTAGGTGCCTTCCTCTATATCCTCGGCCCGGAGGCCTGTTATTTCCCTGTCGGATCTAATCTCGAAATCTCCCCGGTCAAGAAGGAATTCCCGGCTGTAGGGCGGCTGACCGTCATTGTCCAGGAAGATCCGGGTTACCGTTCCTCCGGTTGAAAACCCGCGGCCCAGGATGCGCAGCGTAAGAATCCCCTGCTCGTCCTGGGTCGAATCGACGCTGCCTATAGACGTATAGGGGATGTATTTATCCGTCCTAAGGAAGACGCTTGACCGGGGGCCGATGTTTCCCACCTCGTCTATGGCCGCGACGGAAAAGGCCCAAACGCCGTCGTCCTGATTGTTATAGGTTATCGAATTGCCGGTTCCCATTATCCGGGAAGGAGGCGCTTCAAGGGAGAGGGTGCCGTCGCCCTGAAGGCGGTCAAAGGCGTCCGCGCCGCCGAGGTACTGCAGATTCCAGGTGTAACCCGCCACGTCCGAGGCGGGGGGCGGATTCCAGCTCAGGACAAGGTCGTTCGAGGGCAGAAAGCCCCGATCGTCCGTTTCGGGCTGTATGATATTCGCGGCGGGCGGCGGGGTCGTATCCTTCAGGTATTCTATGCGTCCCGGTTCCGACCAGTTGCCGGCAAAATCCCGGGCCCGGACGCTGAAATACCAGGAACCGTCTTCAACCGCGTTTATGTCTATAGATTGATTGGCGGCGCCCGTATTGTAGACCATTACCTGCTCGGGGGGCGCGGCGTTTCTGTTCTGCGTCCATAGCCAGGAAAAACCAAAAATCCCCGAAGAATCCCCGGGAACATTCCAGGAAACCCTGACCCGTTCCGCGCGGCTGCGGCGGCCGGGTTCGAAGTTGATGGCCGAAAGCCCCGGTGAATTTACGGAACGATCCGGGGCAAGGGAAAAAATACGGCCGTTTCCCCTCTCCGTGGCCTGCCAGAAAACAAAAAGGCCGTCTTCCGCGTCTACCGCCGGCCGGGCAAAGGAAGCCTCCCCGCCGGGGGAACCTGAAAGGTCGTAATTCCGCCAGGTAACGCCGGTCTGCTGGGCAAGGAAGACCCGGTCTCCTCCCCGGCGGTTGTCAACCCAGATTACCAGGGGTTCGCCGTCGTATGGGAAAGCGATAGGATTCTTGCAATAGGCCTCGTCGGAGTTTATCCGTTCCGCGCCGCCGGTAATATTCCCCCTCCCGTCAACGCGGACGCCGTAAATCTGGGGCGGCTGGGCTCTGTAACGCCGCTCCCAAACCACAAAGAGGTTGTCCCCGTCCTTCATTACAAACGGCCGCTGATTGTCGAAATCATCGGCTTCCGCGTCCGTGTTCATCACCGAATCGCGGAAATCGGTAAAACGTCTCGCGGGAGTCCAGGTGCGGCCCGAGTCAAGGCTGGTTTTCAGGTAAAGCTGAAACGCGGGAATGGTATTTGAGGTGCCCACAAAGGATTGAAAAAAAACAAAGTCGGTATTGCCCACGCTTCCGTGGGTGGGAAGAAAGGAGAGCCGGAGATTGGTTTCGGCGGTAAAGGGCTGAAAGGGTTCCCAGTCAAGGCTGTCGTCCGAACGGGAATAGTAAATCGACAGGGACTGATCTTTTCCCCGGGTGACAAAAAGGAGGTAACCGCCGTCGGCGCGGACATAGAGGCGGGGAGCGACGGAGCTTTCGGAGCCCATGTTTACCCGGTTCCGGGAAAAACTCCGCCCCTCATCCTCCGAAACAAGAATCTCCGTCTCGGTTGTGGAAGCGGCGGCGGCAATAATAATCCGCCCCCGGTTGTCGGTTACGATGCTTAAAATCGAAGGCTCCGTTCCCGAATAGGCGTAGGGGCCGCCGACAATGCCCATGTTTTCCCAGGGCTGTCCCGATTTCTTTATCGCCAGGGCAATGCTGATAAAACCATCCGCGGCAACGGCGGCGTCCCGGTTGGCTTCGGTTTGCTGCCAGGCGACGACGGAAAAATCATCGAAAGAAGCCGACAGGGGAAAAGTTCCCGAACCCCGGGAAAAAAGATTCGGCGCTTCCCAGTAAAATTCGGTCTGCGCCGAAAGCCCCACAGCGGCAAACAAGAGGATTCCCAAAACAAAAAGGCGCCGCAGGTGTATCATAATAACGACTGAATCCTTCGCTGTAATTCTATAATTTGAGGAATATTCCGATTCCGGGGGTTCTGCAGAATCTGCTGGACAATCGCGTTGGCGACAAGGTAATTCCTCTGCGTAAATTCCCGCAGGGCCCTGTCATATTCCTGGCGGGTATTGCTGTCCATGACAATCTCGGTATTGCCGCCCATAAGGATCTGCAGGCGATCCTTTATGCCCGCCGCGGCGGCGTTGTTGGGATTAAGGGTAATAGCCTCCGTAACCTGCCGCAGCGCGACTTCGTACTGGGCCCGGATATTTCCGTCAAGCACCTGCCGGGCCGCCTGGGTAAGTTCGGCGGAACGGGCAAGATCCCTCGGATTGGGCGGCGGCAGCCGGTACCCCATGTCGATTTCCGCCTCGCCGAGAATGGCGGTCATGTTCGTGTAACGGGGGTTTATTTCCGCGAGGTTCTGAAGATCCGCGAAGGCTTCAACGGACCTGCGCCTTGTACCGGCCCTTGCTTCCTGGACACGGCGGTCAAAGGACGCGTTGAAAGCGGGCAGGTCTGTGAGCTGGTCCATGCGGAGTTCCAGCATGCCCGCCTCCTGGTTTACCGGGAACATAAGCTTGACTTCCTGGGTCTTCTGCCGGGCGTCGCCGAATTTGGCAAGCCCCAGGGTACGCTGCCCCGCGGTAATATAGCGGACCCCCTCGTCGTAGTTTCTTTTCGCTTCGCTCAGGAGCTGGCTCATTTCGGGATAGAGCGGCGCCGTGGGAGATATGATCCGGCCGGAACGCAGGGAAAGGGCGCCCCGGATTACGCCGAGCCAATAGAGGACTTCCTCGTTATCCTCGATATTGGTGACATGCCAGCGGTTCTGGGCGCGGACCAGAAGATCCTCGGCCCGTTCAAAGTTGCCGGCGAAGTAGGTTTCCTGGGCGTTGGTAACCATATTACGCACCTCCCGAACCACAACTTCGTTTTCAAGGCGGTTGATCTCCTGGCCGAGAACTACCAGCCGCGTATCCCATTCGTCTCTGAGGGAAGAAGACTCCTGTATGCCAAGGGAGTTGTTGTACCGTTCCGCGGTAAGCTGCAGGCGATCCCGGGCCCTGTCGAAATTCTGCTGGGCAAGGGCGGCCTCGGCTTCCCTGTAAAGCCGGTCTCCGTCTATCCTGTAGGCCTCGGCCTGGGCAACCTGGTTCCGGGCCGCCGCCGCAAGCCCCTGCCCCCTTGTTCCGAGGGAAGCCAGTTCGTCAACCATGGCCCGGGCGGAACCCTGAAGATCGCTAATCCGGTTGTCCGCCGCAATTTCGCCGCGCTCCCCCTCGTAACGGGAAAGAAGGGCGCTTCCTTCCAGGCTATTGCCGGTAATCGCTTCGAGCATCCCGGTGAGCCCGGCAAGGCCCTCCATGGGAAAATGATCGACCACCGTATTGTCGTTTTCCGTTACGCGGCTTATTCCCTCTATCAACTGATTCCCCTCGG
This sequence comes from Treponema sp., assembly GCA_031266695.1. Classification (GTDB taxonomy): domain Bacteria; phylum Spirochaetota; class Spirochaetia; order Treponematales; family Breznakiellaceae; genus JAISAK01. The sequence continues at coordinate 3,631 of JAISAK010000309.1, read as the reverse complement.
CAAATTCATCCCGCCGCGCGTCAAGGTTCTTCTCAAATTCTCCGTTCGCAATGGTATAATACCTGATAGCGGAGTCCTGAACCACCGCCAAAACCATACCGTGGATGCCGCCGACAAGCGTCTGGGCGTTATTGATATACCTGAGGATGTCGGCGTCCTGCCGATCCTCAAGCCTGTTCCGGTAATCTTCCAGTTCCGCCGCCCTTTGATTTACCTCGTCAAGAAGCGATTCAATATCGTCCAGCAGGACCTCGTAATTGTCCCGGTAGCCCTGTTCCCGGTCCATGGCGTCTTCCGCGGTATCGGTGCCGGCCCTCCACCGATCAACGGAGTCTCCGGAGTCGTCGGCGATGCCGTCGTAACGGTCGCCCAATTCAGAGCCGCTGATAAGGTAATTAATAGCCTGGCTCATTGATTCGTACTTGAGGAAAGAGCCGGCGCTTTCTTCGGGGACGGCGCGGTCAAAGATCTCCACCCTTGGGAGATTCCCCGCTTCCTTGAACAGGAACCGCTTTTCGATGAATCCCAGGGGGTATTCGGCATAGCCTCCGGCGCTTTCAAAATCGCTCCGGGCGGCGGTATAGTCCCGGCCGAAAGCGGCGTCAAGGGCCCTTGAATAGACACTTTCGGCAAGCCGGCCGGCGGCGCTCTCCGCCGCGCCTACGGAGCTGTTCCAGAATCCTTCGATGGCTCCCAGCATGCCCTCCGGAACGCCCTGGTCGGAACGGCCCCGGATAAGCCGCATCGCAAAGGAAAGAAAACTGCGGTCGCCTATGCTGCTGTCCTGCTGCTGGAGCTGCGCCAGAATCAAATCAAAAAACGCGGCGGTTCTGAAAAGATCCCCTTCCATGACGGTGAACCGCTCTACGGCGGGATCCAGGCCGGCGTAGGCGGCGTCAAGGCGGGAAAAGGGCTCTTCCCGCTCCAGGGCAACGGTAAAGCTTGAGGCAAGGGCGCCGAGGGACTGGGCGGCCGAAGGAAAGTCCCGTATCACCCGGTTGACGTTCTCGATTTCCCTGAAAACCCCTTCTTCTATAACGCTGCCGTAACCGGAGTTAAAAAAATCATCCTGATATAGATCCATGCCGCCCGCGTAGACAACCAGGGCCTGGGCAAAATTGCCCCGATCGATAAGATCTCTGCCCTCGACAAGAATCCTGTCCAGGCGGCTCCGGTTGTAGGCAAACTGGGCAAGATCGCGGATACGGGTAATAAAGGCGGCGAGCTGCGGATTTGAGCTGGATTCCAGTTCCCTAAGCCTGTTGGTTAGTTCAAGCACTTTTTCCGCGTTATCAATGGAGCCGTCCGCCACCATATCGAGAAGTTCCCCGGCCACGGAATTGAATTCTCCCCGGATTCTGTAGATTTGCCGGATTCGCCGCTGGGCTTCTTCGAAATTGTCGGGGTTCTCCTTTGAATAGGCGCTTAATATCTCCAGGGCCGCGTTGTACTCTTTCCGTCTTATCAGATCGTCGGCGTCGGATAAAGCCTTATCCTTCTTTCCCCCCGCGTAAAGACAGGAGGCGGCCGCCGTGAGAAAAAAGCAAGCCGCGAGGAATCCCAAAATCCGCCCTTTTTGCCGGTTTTTCACCGCCGAACTCCGTAATCTATCACTAAATGCATCTAATTCTATTATTATCGGAAAGAGATGAAAAACACTATAGGCAGGGCACAGGCTCATGGATTTATTTCTCTTTCCGATATATATTAATAACCGAATGGGCAAACAGTGGAATATTTTTTTTTATTTTATTTTTCTCTTTTCCGCCGTTCTTGCAGGCGCCCTGAATACCGATGCCGACGACTACGGATCGGTCTCGGATTACCTTGACAGCATTTACGGAATTGACGATAACGCCGGTTTGACCGCTTTTCCCGTGCTCAACGTCCCTATGGGGGGGCGTTCCGAGGGTATGGCCACCGCGTTTTCGGCGGTTTCCGACGATATTTCCTTTATCGAGTACAATCCGGCGGGTTCGGCCCTGCTGCCCCGCTCCGAGCTTGCCTTTTTTCACAACAACTGGATTGCCGATACCAAGATTGAGGGGGCCGCCTTTGCCACCCGGATTAAGGATTTGGGCCTTGCGGCGGGGGGAAAATGGCTTTACACCCCCTTTACCGAATATAATCTGTACGGGGAGCGGGTTTCCAAGGGGTATTACTCGGAGGCGGTGGCGATTCTCAACGGATCCTATAATTTTCTTTCCAGCTATTATTTTTCGGGCCTTTCGGCCGGGGTGAATCTTAAAGGGGCCTTCCGTTTTGTCCCGGACTACACGGATAATGACGACAATATTATCGCGAATTCGGGCCGCTCCCAGTCCACGGCGATGGTTATGGCCGATATCGGCACCCTGACCCGCTTTGATTTGCTCAAGTTCTATTATTCCCGGGAACGGAACAGCTCCGCGGCCCTGGTTATAAAAAACCTCGGCCCGCCGGCCCAGGGGGATCCCCTGCCCACCGTGATTACGGCGGCTTTTTCCTATAAACCCCTGCGCCCTTTTCTGATAGCCTTTGATTTTTCCCAGCCCTTTAATCTGATGGACCCGCGGCTTTCGGAAAAACCCTACTTTGCCCTTGGCACGGCGGTGAGTGTGACGGACTTTCTTTCCATGCGGATGGGCGTCCTTTTCAAAGCCGGCGGCACCCGTCTTACCCTCGGCAGCGCCGTAACCCTGAACAAAGTAGCCCTTGACATTAATTACAGCCTTGACCTCCTTACCCAGATGCAGCCCCTCAACAGGATAAGTATAGGGGTGCGCTTCGATCTGGGAGATCAGGGGAGACGGCAGACAGCCGATCGGGTAAGCACCCTGTACCTTGCCGGCCTTGACGCCTATTCCCTGCGAAACTACAGCGAAGCCCGGTACAACTGGGAAGAGGCCCTGAGCCTGGATCCCAAATTCGAACCCGCCCGGGAAAGCCTCCGGGTTCTTGAAGGGCAGGAAACGATAGAACGGCGCATTGACGAAATGCAGCGCCTGGACTTCTAGGGCAGAAAAAAGACATGCAAGGTAAGATTTTTTTCCCAGGCATCAGGAAATAAAATTAATGGCCTCTACAGCGGGGGCGCCAAAGCCGCCGTTCACTTGCCTGTAGAGTCCGCCTTCGCAGCCTTGGGAAGTCTGCTCCGTCGGGGAATTCCAGAGTCGTTCACGGCGGACTTGGCGCGCCCGCTGTAGAAGATATTCTTTTCATTCGTGGTGCCAAGAGTAAAGTCTATTACCTTGGATGTCTTTTTAGTGATAGGGAAGAAGCCAAGGCAGGCAAGGCCAAGAGGGTATAAAGTCTTCTCTTATATATCGTTTTTACAATAGGTAAGAAGCCGAGATATGAAGCCGTTCATGGTGGACTTGGCACTCTCACGGGAAGTTCATGTGTTTCATTCGTGGTGTCAGGGGTATAAGCTTATTACCCTGGATGTCTTTTTAGTGATAAGGAAGAGGCCGAGAGGCGGAGCAATAGCAGCCCGATAAGGGCTGTTGTTGAAAAACGGCAGCACACGCCCGGCGCACAACAAATGAGCAAAGGAAGACAGAGACAGCGGAGAGTGGAACAGATGTCGAAGCGTGGTTACTTTGCTACCTGCTCTCTGCTCATTATTAACTGCTATTTTCTCCGTGTACTC
>JAISAK010000256.1 GCA_031266695.1 Treponema sp. | reverse complement strand
CCTGGCTTACTTCGACGGCTACCGGAACGAGCGGCTTCCGGCGAACCTGCTCCAGGCCCAGCGGGATTACTTCGGCGCCCACACCTACGAGCGGGTGGACAAGCCCCGGGGTGAATTTTTCCACACCAACTGGACCGGACATGGCGGTTCAACAAGCGCGTCTACTTATACGGTGTAAAAGCGCAGGCCTGAGGACTTCCCCATCATAAAAAAGACATTCAGGGTAATAGATTCTGCCCCAAGTGTCACGAATGAAAGGAATATCTTCGACAACGGGAGCGCCAAAGCCAATGACTTGCCGGGTTTCATATACCTTGCTTCTTCTTTATCCATAAAAAAGACATACAAGGTAATAAGTTTATACCCCAAGGCCTTGCCTGCCCGGCGACTTCTGGCCTCCTACAATGAAGGTTGATCGTCAAAGAGAATAAGAGTATCCGTCAGGGAACAAAGGCGTTCACGGAATAAAGTTGAAGAACATAGGAGCCGGGCAGGCAAAGCCGAGGGGTATGATATATTATCTTGTATGTATTTGCGGGGTATTGGAAAGACTTTAAAAATGTAATAAAATAAAAAATCCAATTGAAGCTGTTCCAAAATCAACCGGATTTTAAATCCGGTTCTTTCTTAAAATTATTCGGGAGGTTTTATAATGGCGTCCTTGCAGATTCCCGGCGCCGCCGGGGCAAAACACGATCTTCTGGCCCTGGGGGCCCTGGTTACCCGGCTTGATCCGGGGATAATTCCCTTTTCCGAGGCGGATCAGTACCAGCTCCACGTTTCCGGGGGCGAATACAATGTGGCTACCAATCTTTCCACCTGCTTCGGCATGCGAACCGCAATCGCGAGCGCTATAGTAAACTACCCCATCGGCCGGCGGATCGAAGCGGCGGTGCGGCGCGCGGGGGTTACTCCCTACTACCAGCGCTTTGACCACGACGGAGTCCGGGGCCCCAACATGGCCATTGTGTGGAGCGACCGCGGGCAGGGCGTGCGCGCGCCGGTGGTGTTTTACAACCGGTCCAACGAGGCGGCCCAGCAGCTTAAGCCGGGCAGCTTTAACTGGGAGGAAATTTTCAAACCGGGGATACGGTGGTTTCACTCGGGGGGTATTTTCAGCGCCCTGTCGCCCACTACCTCCGGGCTGGTAATCGAGGCCATGCAGGCCGCGAAAAAGGCCGGCGCCATAGTGTCCTTTGACCTTAACTACCGCGCCAAGCTCTGGGCGATTGCCGCGGCCGAGCAGGGCCTTTCCGCGGCGCAGGCCGGCGAGGGAGCGGCAAAGACCCTCCGCAAAATCGCCGGCTATGTGGATGTCCTTGTGGGTAACGAGGAGGATCTGCAAAAAGGCCTGGGGCTCAAGGGGCAGGATGTTGAGTCAAAAAGCAAGCTCGACCCCACCGCCTTCTTTGGCATGATGGAAAGCGTGATCAAAGACTTCCCGAACATCAAGGCGGTTGCCACTACCCTGCGGGAAGTCCATTCCACCAACCGCCATTCCTGGAGCGCCGTACTCTGGCTGGACGGCAAGAGCTACCAGGCTCCTACCGCGGAGCTGGATGTGTACGACCGGGTCGGCGGCGGCGACGGTTTTGCCTCGGGGCTTTTCTACGGCCTCCTTTCGGGAAAAAGCCCCGAAGAAGCGCTGCGCCTGGGCTGGGCCCACGGAGCCCTTGTTACTACAACGCCGGGGGACACTTCCATGTTCAGCCTGGATCAGGTGGAAGCCTTTGCGAAAGGCGGCTCGGCCCGGATACAGCGGTAGCCGCTTCCCCGCGGCGGTCTGTTGCGCTTGTTGGGCCAGGAGAAGGAGGAATAAATGGGAATTTTGGGGGTGATCAATTCCGATCCGGAAATAAAAAAGCTTATCGAAGCCGCCACAGGGGAGGCTCCCAAGCGCGAATATTTTCCGCGTTTTCTTTCCGAGGAAGGGGACATCCTTGAATTTCTCAACTATGAACTTCCCGAAATAGTGCTTATCAATTTTTCCGACTCCCAAATAAATATTGACGGAATCGTTTCCCACATACAGAACGATAACTTAATCCTGAACTTTGGCATTGTGGGAATTTTTTCCGACAAGAGGGACAACGAAGAGGCCCTCCTGAAAAAATACAAGGCCGTCAATATACTTACCATCCTGGATAATTACCGGCTTAGAACGCATCTGATAAAGAGCATTCAGATCATCGAGAAGAATTACCAGATCATATTCCAGCGCGAATTTTCCAAAAATCTTCTGGAAGGCGCTTCCGGCAGTTTTATCATAGATAACGACGTATTGGCGGTTCCCCTTTATGCCGGTATCGGCGCCACCATTCTTGCCCAGCGGGGACTTATTAACCCCGATCACAAAATGCACCTTCAGCTTGCCCTGGGCGAGCTTATCATAAACGCCATTGAACACGGAAACTGCGGAATCACCTATGAAGAAAAAAGTATGGGCATGGAAAACGGCCTTTCCGTGGTGGAATTGGTAGCGGAGCGCTGCAAGGATCCCCTCGTTAAAAAAAGAAAGGTCGAATTTCTCTGGGACCTCCAGGTCGACCGGACGGCGTTTATTATCCGGGACGAGGGAAAGGGCTTTGACGTAAAGGCCCACCTCCGTAAAATTGCCGACCAGGATATGATGAGCCTTCACGGCCGGGGCATTAAAATGGCCTCAATGTTTTCCACGGAACTCAGATACAACGACAAGGGCAATGAGGTGACTCTCCTCCTCAAGCACGATGCCTCGGTGGAACATGAAGTGCCCACCGGTTTTTCCCAGGAGCGGATAGTCGAGGTTAAGAAAGGGGATATCGTTTTGCGCGAAGACGAGCCCAGCGATTACCTTTACTACATCATCAGCGGCAATTACAGCGTGTTCCATAACCTGAAAAAAGTGGGCAGCCTTTCCCCCCAGGATATTTTTATGGGGGAAATCGCCTTTCTTCTTAATCAGCGGCGATCCGCCTCGGTGCAGGCCGAGGGGCCGGGAAAACTCGTCCTCTTGACCCGGAAAACCCTGGTGAGCATCATTCGGGAATATCCCCACTACGGCATCTTTCTTTCCAAGCTTCTTGCCCGCCGGCTGGTACGGGCCAATGACCAGAATGCCGCCCTTTTGGCGCGGCCGGCGACGTAAAAACGGGCGGCGGAAGTGTTTTGAAAATACGCAAGGGACTTTTATTTTGACTCTCCCTGGCCTATAATAGAGAGGGAAGAAAATATTTGGGACACGGAGACTTGTTATGGACACGATAGGAAAATTGCAGAAAGAGCTCGAAAACTTCATTGGCGGCATCAATTCTGCCGGCCTGGGCAATCCGGACCCTCAAAACATAGAAAAACTTGATAAAATGAGCGCCGCCGCCGCCGCCCTTGGGATGAATCAGGGGAAAAAACTTATTGACAACCTTTCGACGGTTTTGAAATCAGTACAGGCCGGAAGCGCCAAGGAAGAGAGCGCCGCCGTACGGCTTACCGCCCTGGAATTTTATCTGAAAAATACCGCCGGCGGCGCCACCGAAGACCTGTAAAGAAAGTTTGCATGAACCTCCCCGCCAAGTAACCCTTTGGAGCAGCAAAGCTCCCCTCAAACCAGGCTCCCGGCTATCAAACCCCAGAGTTCCTGTATTTACTTCTTCGACTTATTTGACTTCGTGGTGAATTTTTCTCCGAAATTGTATGATTTTAAGATATATACAGGGATCCATGCTGCCGTCGGTTCTTTCCGTGTCCAGCACATATTCCCCGGTGCCTTTTCGTACCTTGCACCTTCCCACTCGAATAATTTAATGTTAGATTTCGGTATGTCCACAGCAAAGATCCGGGTAGGAATACTATTCGGCGGCAAATCCGCGGAACACGAGGTGTCTCTCCAGTCCGCCAGGAACGTTTACGAGGCCCTTGACCGGAAC
>JAISAK010000227.1 GCA_031266695.1 Treponema sp. | reverse complement strand
TACTCGGAATTTTTAACCGCAAAGTAAAAGAAGTCGAAGAAGGAAAGAATATTTGGTGTGATATTACCCATAATTTAAGTGATTTTGTTGTTTTTGAGTAGTATTCCAAAAACTTTTTTTGACTTTGCGGTTTTCATTTCTTTGACTTTATAATTGTATCGGAAATTGTGGGTCAAGTTTAGCGCAAGCAGCGGGGTATCTTCGATCGAGAAGAAAAAGTCCTCCGGACTTTTTTCATTGTGTACTGGGGGTCTGCGACCCCGCCATCATTGGCGAAGGAATTGAACCGCCCCAAGGCTCCCCCGCCGAAAGGCGGGTTCTTGGGTATTAGACCCCCCCTCGAATAAACACTGATGCCCTCGAGAATTTTCAAAAATTCTCTTCCCTATCGTCCCCGCGTTCTTTATAATAGAAAGATCATGGAAATTTTGGCGGCAAAGCCCCTGATAGTCCAAAGCGATAGAACCCTTCTTCTGGATGTGCACGCCGAAGGCGCGGAAGAGGCCCGAATGGCGATTATGCCTTTTTCGGAGCTGGAAAAATCGCCGGAGCATATTCATACTTATCGCATAACGCCGCTCTCCCTCTGGAACGCGGCAAGCGCGGGATTCAGCCCTTCCGATATTGCGGAGGCGCTCAACAGATACTCCCGCTACCAAATTCCTTCGGGGATTGTGGAGGGCTTTTCCGATACCATGTCCCGCTACGGAAAGATACGGCTGGTTTCCGCGGATACGGGAACCGGCGGCGCGGAGGCCGGCGGCAGGATTGAAGCCGAAGGCGCGGATTCGCCGGCGCTGCCCGAAGAACTTCTCCTTGTCATCGGGGATAAAGGAATCCGGGCGGAAATCGAAGCGGCCAAACCGGTGGAGAAGCTTCTGAAAAAAAATGACCGGGGATTTTCCCTGCGTCTTATTGACCGGGGCAGCGTCAAACGGGAACTTATCAAGCTCGGCTGGCCGGTAAAGGACGAAGCGCCCCTGGTAAAAGGCGAAGATTTGGATATCCGGCTGCGGGCAACAAGCGTTTCGGGAAGGCCCTTCACACCCAGGGATTATCAGATGGAGGCGGCCCGTTCCGTTACGGGTTCCGGCAGACCCGGTTCCGGCTACGGTGTGGTGGTACTTCCCTGCGGATCGGGCAAGACCATCGTGGGCATGGTTATCATGGCGGCGCTTAAAACCAATACCCTGATTTTGACCACTAACGTCACGGCGGTGCATCAATGGATTGAGGAACTGCTGGACAAGACCGAACTTGGGCGGGATCAAATTGCCGAGTATTCGGGCGATTCAAAATCTGTCGCGCCTGTTACCGTCGCCACCTACCAGATTATTACCTGGCGCCCCGGCAGGAACGCGGATTTTCCCCACTTTAGAATTTTCCGCGAACGGTCCTGGGGCCTTATTATTTACGACGAAGTACATCTGCTTCCGGCGCCGGTATTCCGGGTTGCCGCGGAACTCCAGGCTGTGCGGCGGCTGGGACTTACCGCCACCCTTATCCGGGAAGACGGCGCGGAGGACGCGGTGTTCAGCCTGGTGGGGCCCAAACGCTATGACGTGCCGTGGAAGGACCTTGAAGGCAAGGGCTGGATAGCCGAGGCCCTCTGTACCGAGATACGGCTGGATTTGCCGGAAAAACTCAAGATACCCTATGCCGTTGCTTCTCCCCGCGAGAAATGCCGCATTGCCGGTGAAAATCCCGCAAAGGAAGACATTGTCGCACAGCTTATCGAGAATCACGGGGATGATCAAATTCTCGTTATCGGCCAGTATCTTTCCCAGCTCAACGGGCTGGCGCGGCTGCTTAAGACGCCGCTTATCACCGGAAAAACGCCTAACGCCGAGCGGGAGCGCCTTTACGGAATGTTCAAACGCGGAGAAGTCCGGGTTATCGTTGTATCCCGGGTGGCGAATTTCGCGATAGACCTTCCCGACGCTTCTATGGCGATTCAGGTTTCGGGTACCTTTGGATCAAGGCAGGAGGAGGCTCAGCGCCTGGGGCGCATACTGCGTCCCAAGAGACGTAACGCGTGGTTCTTTACCCTGGTTTCCCGCTATACCGTGGAAGAGGACTTTGCGGCGAACCGCCGGAAATTCCTTGCCGAGCAGGGATACAAATATTCGATCCAGCACTGGACGGTTCCGGAATGAACGAAAAAACTTTTTGTTCCCTTGAATCCTGGAAGTCGGCCATTGTGACCCTTCCCGACGCTTCCTTCTTTGAACTGATGCGGAGTGTTTTCGGCAATATCAAAACTCCCTTTAACAAACAGCGGCTGATGGAAGACCTTGCCGCGTTTCTGTCCCGGGAGGAAATACAGAAAATCCTGGCCGCCTATATCGACGAAAAGGACGCCAGAATTATCGCCGCGGTCAGCCTGCTTGGAAACCCTTTCTCCGGGGAAATGGAAAGTTTCTTTTCCGGCGAGATAAATTACGCGGAACTTCACGATATCCTCCTTAACCTGGAAGAACGCTTTATCCTTTTTCGTTTCACCGATGAAGGCTTAAGCCGGCTTGCCCTTAACCCGATTCTTGAACCGATTCTTTCTCCGTTAGCCGCTAATAAGGAACTGCTTCTTCCTTCGTTTCCCCGGGACGCGGCCCCCGTACCCTTTTCCGGCGCCCTGCCGGCCGGCGCCCGGAAATCTTTCCCCGACGATCGTGTTCTGGCCGGACTGCTTTCTTTTGTTTCCGGAAACAAGGTTTTTTTTAAGACCGAAGGGGGATTCCGAAAACGGATAATTGATTTGGGAAAACAGGTGTTCCCCGGCCTTGAACCGGAAACGCTTATCGGCGGATTACTGGCCCTGGGGCTTTTCCGGATCGACGGGGACAAGCTTTTCCCCGATTATCGCCGTTTTTCCGGTTTTGGAAGGCTTACCCCGAGGGAACGGATGGAATACTGGGCCGCGGGGATCTGTTGTTTCCGCGGCGAAGCCCAATCCCCCGGAGCGGTTTCTTCATACCTTTACCGGAACAGAATAAGGGCCTTTTCCGTTTTTATTCACTCTTTCCTTGATATGCTTTCTCCCTCCCGCGTCTACCCGCTTGACTCCCTGAGGCGGCTCGCGGTTGTTCTTGAAAGGAACCCGGGCCGGGAAGCGGGGCAGGACAAATTTGACAAGGCCCTGCTGCTTGAGGTTCTTGAGAAAACAGGACTTCTTGAATCTTCTTCCCCCGAATATCTGCGGCCCGGTTCTTTGATACAGGACATTGCGCGTAACGAGACGCCGGACAGCGCGGCGGATACGCCGGGGGCCGCCGGGCCGGTTCTTGCCCCGGACGCTTCTCTTTCCTTTATCGTGTACCCTGAAATCGCCTATGAAGACGCGCTCGGCCTGGCCGCCATGCTCGACATCCGGGAGGCGGGAGCGGCGGTTCGTTTTGAACTTACGCGGGACTCCGCCGTCCGGGGCTTTGACCGCGGAATCCCCGCCGCCGCCATGCTTGAACTGCTCAGGAGGCTTTCGGGCGGACGGATTGACGAATCCCTGGCGTGGACGCTGAAGGATTGGGAGAATCGCTACGGGGAGGTGTCGTTTCACAAGGGTTTTGTCCTGAGACTTTCGGAGGAGCGCCGCTATTTGGCTGAAACCGGCCCCCTGGCGGGCCTTATCAAAGAGACCCTTGCCCCCGGCGTTTACCTGCTCCCGGAGACGGCGGAGGACGAAGCCGCGGAGGCCCTGCAAAAAGCCGGGGTTGATATCATTGCCCGCCGTGGTGAAAACGCCGGAGCCGGCCGGCCCCGGGCCGGCGGAGGGACGGAGGGGAAGGCCGGCGGAAACGGAAAACCGGCGCGGGAATTCGCGGGTTCCGCCGCCTTTCCCCCGCTTTCTTCCCTGCTCCCGGCGCCGCCCCCGAAGGTTCCGGCCCCCGCTTCCGCTCCGCCCCCAAGGGTTCCGGCCGCGGATTCCGCGCCCGCCGCGCTCCCTTCGGTTCATCTTTCTCCGGGCGCCGGAGAAGCCCTTGAACCCAATTCCATAAAACAGAGATTCCATTCTATATTAAAGGAAATGAAAATCGACAAAGCCGAACGGGACGAACTTGCCGCCCGCATAGAGCGCCGGCTGGTACTGGTCGAAACCCAGCTTAAAAACGCCTCGATTCGTTATGAAAAACTCGAAGCCCGGGGACTTGATTATGTGGGGAAGGCGCTGATCGCAAAACAGGCTATTGCCATGAAATCGCCATTGGAAGTAATCTGGGCTCAGCCGGGAAAAAGCGCGGATCGGTTTTTCGGGATTCCCCTGACCCTGGAAAAGGAAGGCGGCGAAAGTATTCTGGTAATCAATCCGTTCGGGGCGGGCGGTTCTACGGAGAAGGATATGAGAATCCCGCTTGGAAAGATCAGTTTTTTACGGCGCATAAAAAAGTCGATTTTTGAAAATATTTCGTAGGAGAAAAATATGCCTTTATTACCCTTTGCAAATTTGCAGCTTGCCGGAAATCAGCACGCGGAGATAAGCCAGGCGAAACTCGCGGTTCTTATTGACGCGGATAACACCCAGCCCGCGATAATCGAGGGACTTCTTGACGAAGTCGCCAAATACGGAATCGCCAGCGTTAAGCGCATTTACGGCGACTGGACAAGCACCAAGCTCCGTTCCTGGAAGGAGCGGCTGCTGGAATACGCCATACAGCCTATACAGCAGTTTTCCTATACCACCGGCAAGAACGCCACAGACTCGGCAATGATCATAGACGCGATGGATCTGCTCTACAGCGAAAAGCTCGACGGCTTCTGCATCGTTTCAAGCGATTCCGATTTTACGCGCCTGGCGGCGCGCGTGCGGGAAAGCGGCCGCATCGTCTACGGTTTCGGCGAAAAGAAAACCCCCCGGGCCTTTGTTTCGGTCTGCGACAAGTTTATCTATACCGAGATTCTCAGGGGCATTCAGGATGAAAACTCCGAAGAAACCGGCGAGGACGAATCCAGGCATGCCTCCAAAAACCGCAGGGAATTCAAGGTTGACCGGAAACTGCTTAAACTGCTCCGCGACGCGGTGGACGATATTGCCGAAGAATCCGGCTGGGCCTACCTTGGCGGCGTCGGCCAGAAGATCAACAACCGTTCGGCGGACTTCGACCCCCGGAACTACGGCTTCAAAAAGCTGGGTGATATGATCCGGGCAATTCCGCAGTTTGAGACCGAGGAGCGGCCGCAGGCAAACGGAATCGGCCGGCAGGTGTATATCCGGTGGAAGAACAAGGGCCTCCGGTGAACGCGGATCATTTTTTCCCCAGACCCAGGTAATAGGTCTCGAAGGATTCGTTTCTGCACGCTTCGGGTTTAAAGCTCTTCGCTGTTTCAAAAAGATCCTTCAGGCGTTTCAGAATTTCCGCCGTGTCTCCGCCCTGAAAGATTTTGATCACAAGGCTCCCCCCTTTCGCAAGAACGTTCTCCGCATACACAAGCGCCGTTTCCGCCAGCTCAAGGGAACGGGCGGTATCCACGGAACGGTTCCCCGTAGTGGCGGGAGCGGCGTCGCTTGCTACCAGGTTGTAGGGGCCCCGGCCGCCGATCTTTTCGCGGACTCCGGAAGCGGTTATATCGCCCTGTATAAAAAAGAAATTATCCCCGTCAAAGAGTCCCCTGTCGTATTGGCGGGAAAGGGGCGAAAGATCCGCCGCGCAGAGGAATCCCGCCCTTGGCCCGATTTTTCGCAGCAGGTAGAGGCTCCAGCTTCCCGGAGCCGCGCCCAAATCCAAAACCCTGAAGACCGCGCCGCCGGAAGCCCCGGCGCCCCTGCCCGCGGGTTTAAGGAGCCCGAACCTTTCATCCATTTCTTTGAGCTTGTAGACCGAGCGGGCAGGATAACCCTCCTTTTGCGCCTTCAGCGACCAGTAATCCGGTTTTTTATAATCCGCCATACGCGCCCCGCCGAAATGCCTCATTCAGAAAATGTTACGTCTTGTTGACAGTTTGCTGAAGTTCCACCGGGTTGTCAACGTGCCTCCAAAAGACATACAGGGTATTAGTTTCTGCCCCTGGCGCTAACGATATGGAAGGAATATCCTCCACAGCGAGAGCGCCAAGCCACCGTGCAGCAACTTCTTACCCATCACAAAAAAATATACAAGAAAAGACCTTATACCCCTTGGCCTTGCCTGCCCGGCGATTTCTGGCCTCCTACAATGAAGGTTGATCGTCAAAGAAAATAAAACTATCCGTCAGGGAACAAAGGCGTTCACGGAACAAAGTTGAGGAACATAGGGGCGAACCGGCTGCACCCCATGAAGGGGCGTTTAGCCAGCAAAGGTGACAGCGCCCGGCGCCCGGTAACGGCCACAGTACCGAAAAAAGGGAGGCGGCCTAAAGGCGCCGTATGCGCCGCGGACAGGCAAGGCCAAGGAGGTATGAGATATTCTTGTATGTATTTTGCGGCACAGGCAAGTGAATGGCGGCTTGGCGCTTTCGCTGTAGAGGCCATTAATTTCATTCCCCGGTGCTTGGGGCAGAGCCCAATACCCTGTATGTATTTCGCGCAGGGGCCGCTTGCGAACAAAGAGGCAGGTCAGGTACAATGGAAACAGGCGAAAACCGGCAGGTTTTTCCGCCCCCTTATTCTTATGAGAATTGAGTATACCCGGCGGCTTGAAAAAATTGAAGCCGTTCTGCAGAGATGGCTCCCCGAAGATCCCGATTCTTCCTGGGGCGGAATGGTTTTTCCCGGCCTTGAAAACAGCCCCGGGGCCGAAGCTTTCAGAGCCGCCGCCCTGCCCGGCCGGGAACTGCTTTCCCGCGGCGGAAAACGCTGGCGGCCCCTGCTTATGACTCTTGTCTGCGAAAGCCTCGGCGGCGGTGAAACCGCGCTGCCCCTGGCGCCGCTGGTTGAATTCTGTCATAACGCAAGCCTTATCCATGACGACATTGAAGATGGTTCCGACGAGCGGCGGGGCAGGCCCGCGGTGCATCTTATTCACGGAATCGACGCGGCCATTAACGGCGGATGCTTCCTTTACTTTCTTCCGCTGAGCTGCGTTGAACCCTGGGCGGAGGAGCTTCATAAAAACGCCGGCCTTTCCCTTTCCGGCCTCGCGAATTTCCGCGCCCGGATTTACGCCCTTTGGGGCGAATATATGCGGAAACTTCACCTGGGGCAGGCTATGGACATTCACTGGCACCGGGATTTTTCTTCGCTGCCGGCTGTCGGAGAATACCACATCATGTGCGCGTTGAAAACCGGCTGCCTTGCCCGCTTCGCCGCCGTCCTTGGGGTGTGCGCCGCCGAAGCCGCGGCGCGTACAGGCGCCGAAACCGGGGAGAGCCGCGAAAAATTTGCCGACGCCGCGGTACGCCTTGGCAGGGCGGCTGAAAATCTCGGCGTCGGTTTTCAGATTCTGGACGACGTGAAGAATCTGACCACCGGCGTACCCGGAAAGAAACGCGGGGACGATGTGGTTGAGGGAAAGAAGAGCCTGCCCGTGCTCCTGTACCTGCACCGTCATCCCGACAGGCAGGAAACGGTTTCCCGCTGTTTCTCCGCGGCCCGCGCCGGGGGAACCGCCGCGCCGGAGGTTGAGGAATTGATCGGCGCCCTTGAATCCGCGGGGCTTCTTGACGAGGCCAGGGAGCAGGGTCTTGCCCTTATCGCCGGGGCGCGTAAAGAACTGGGTTCCCCGGCGCTTTCGGCTTTCGCGGTTTCAGGCCCGGCCGGAAGCGAAGAAAGCCGCGCCTTGCTTGCGGATTTCACCGGGCTTATCGGTTAGTTTTCAAAGATATATCCCGGGCGGATACCCCGGGATCCGTTGGGGGCGGTTATGCGGGAAATGTTGAGCGCTGAAATTTGGAGCATTGCGCAGACCAGTCAGGGCAGCGCCGTACTGCTTCGGCCCCGGGGACTCAATATCGCGGTTCCGATTTTTATCGGCCAGCTGGAAATACAATCCATACTGATCGGCAGGGAAGGGATAAATTTACCCCGGCCCCTTACTCACGATCTTATTCTTAAACTGTTTCAGCGAATGAGTCTCAACATAGACAAGGTGGAAGTACATGAGCTGCGGGACAATACCTTCCACGCCCGGCTTGTCGTTTCGGGAAGGGAATTTACCGAGGACAAGCCCCTCCTTATTGACAGCCGGCCTTCCGACGCCTTTGCCCTGGC
>JAISAK010000133.1 GCA_031266695.1 Treponema sp. | reverse complement strand
GCGGACGCCGCCCCAGGGTCTTGTAAAGTCTGATTTGTCGGATAACTCAATGAGGAATTTAACGCAAAGGACGCAAAGCATAGGCACTCTCAAAGATTTTCCCTAGTTTTCTTTCTTTGCGTTCTCTGCGTAAACTGACAAAATCCGTAGGATTTTGTCTTGGCGTCCTTTGCGGTTTCTCTTATTAAACGTTTTAGTCTAATCAGCCTATTAGGCGGCCTCAATTCCCCGCATAAAAGCGACGGCGCCGCCGATGACCCGCGCGGGGTTTTCCGGCTGATTGAAGATCTCCACGCTTACCCAGCCGTTAAACGAAATTTCCTTCAGCGCCTTAAAGGCCGGGACATAATCGGAGGAACCGGAACCGGGAACATCGCCGTTCATCTCATTTATATGAACATGAGCGATAATGTCCCTGTAGCGCCGGATAAGGGCATCCCAGCTTTCTTTTTCATCCCCCGTATTGTGAAAATCAAACATGGCGGAAATACCCGGAGAACCGGCGGCCTTGACCATTTCCAGGGATTCCTCAAGGGTATTCACCGTGTCGCATTGATTGTGATCAAGGGCTTCAAGGAGAATTCGGGAATTGCGGGAAACCGCGAAATCCCCGAGCGACACAAGGCTTTCCAGCAGATATTTTTTTGCTTCTTCGGCGGTCTGTCCCGGAACGCTGCCCCGCTGTTTCGGGGAACCGAGGATAAGAGGCCCGCCCCCCATTTCCCCCGCCGCGGAAAGCAGCAGGCGCAGGCGGTCCAGGGCGGGCTGCCGAAGTGCCCTGTCGGGACTGACCAGGGACAGGGGCCGGGAATCGACCAGAAGCCAGTGGAAGCCCGCAAACTCAAGGGCATTGTCCCGAAGCGTTTTTTTGATATTTCCAAGGCCCGCCCTCACGTCGGCGGGGGAAAAGGAGCCGAACACCGTGTAGGGGGCGAATTCGATTCCGTCGCAGCCCGCTTCATTTACAAGCCGCGCCGCCTCGCCGGGCTCCATGCCGCCGAAAAGTTCATTGCATAACGCGTAATTCATTTCCGCTTACTTTTTCTTTGCGAAACTCCGCTTTATCCCCGCGGCGCACTTTGTTACCAACGGAATCTGGGGAAGCACCAAAGCCAGAATAAAGATCACGAAGAAGATACAGATGGGCCTGGTGAAGAAACTGGTAAAGCTGCCCTTGTTAAGGATCAGCGCGCGGCGCAGGTTTTCGTCCGCCATGTTCCCCAAAATAATCCCCAGGAGGAAAGGCGCCGCCGGAATTTTAAGCTGCCGCATAATAATCCCCAGGATACCGAACCAGAACATCAGCTTAATGTCAAAGAGGCGGTTGTTCACCACAAAAGCGCCGATGACGCAGCACACAAAGATGATGGGCATGAGGATCTCGTTCTTCACCTGCAAAATACGCACGGTGAAGCGGGCGATATTGGAAGCCAGAAACCACATCATAAAGGAACAGACGATCATAAAGACCACAATGTAATAGAGAAATTCCGGCGTGTTCTGCATGAGGAGGGGGCCGGGCCGGTAGCCGTGCATCCAGAAAGCCGCAAGCAGTACCGCCGCCGGGGCGCTGCCGGGAATGGCCAGGGACAGCACCGGGATGATGGCGCCCCCTATGGCCGCGTTGTTCCCCGTTTCGGAGGAAACCACGCCGTCAATCTCGCCCTTGCCCCAGCCGGTTTTTTTGGAGAAACGCTTCTCCGCCCAGTAGGAAAGCCAGCCCCCGGTGTCCTCCCCCACTCCGGGGATTGCGCCCATGGTAACGCCCAGGATCGCGGAGCGGATTACATTGATGATGTTCCGCCGCATAATCCCGAAGCCTTCCCTTACGCTGAATTTCGACACCGGGATAATCTTCCGGGCTTCCGGGGTAAAGGCCTCAATAATCTCCGGAAAACCGAACAGCCCTATCATCACCGGAAGGAGGGAGATGCCGGCGGTAAGGTTGATGACGCCGAAGGAAAAGCGGGGCATGGAGTTTACCGTATCAAGGCCCACCTGGGAAAAGAGGAGCCCCACAAAGCCCGAAATCCAGCCCTTCACCGGCTGCCCCCCCGAGGTAAGGTTGCCGCAGATCACAATGCCGAAGACCGTAAGGAGAAACATCTCCTGGGAGTTGAACCTGAGCGCCGCGGCGGTGAGGGCCGGCGTAAGAAAGGCCACGGCGGCCACGCCCAGCATGGTGCCTGAAAAGGAAGCGGCGTTGGACACGAAGATGGCCAGCCCCGCTTTGCCCTGCCTACCCAGGGGATAGCCCTCCACGGCGGTAGCCGCCGAAGCGGGAGTTCCCGGAATGTTGAGGAGGATCGCCGACTGACAGCCCCCGGAAATGGCGCCGATATAGACCCCCACAAGGATCAGTACCGCCAGGGGGCCGTTAAAGGAATAGGTAAGGCCCGTAAGCAGGGCTACCGCCATAGTGGCCGTGAGACCCGGCAGTATCCCGAAGACAAGGCCCAAAAGCACGGCAAGGAACATGGATATAAAGCCCATGGGAGAAAAAACAACCTGCAACGCCGTAAGAACATGATTCCACATATCAGCGTCTCCTAATTCTCAAGAAATTTACGGCATCGGTACACGGAAGGCAACCTGGAAGAGCAGAACTATGCCGCCGATACTGATGGCCGCGATTATGATACATTTAATAACCGTAGAAGCCTTTAAGTACAAAAGAGAAGCCAAAAGTACAATAAAGGATGAAAGCCAGAAGGGGAGCAGGGGCAGGAGCACATAGGTATAAACCCCAAACATCCCCAGGGCCACAAGGGAATTGAGGAAGCGTTTCGATTTTAATCCCCCAGGGAGGGCTTCCAGTATCTGAAAAAAGCGCTGTTTAACGGAGCTGCCCTTAATCGATTTGAGAAACAGAACAAGCGCCATAATAAAGAGGCTGCCCGCGATGATGATGGGCATGAATCCCGGTGAAGCGTAAAATTTTGCCTTGGACTTGAGATAATAGCCCCAGGAAAGGACAAGGGCAAACACGCATACCGCCATCAATATGACGGAAGCGGCAAAATCCAGATGTTCCTTTCCCTCCAGATGTTCCGTACCGGTCATGGCGTCAATTCCCGCGATCCCCTCGTCCTTCGCAGCCTTTTCCGGTTTCACATCAGTGTCTTTCCGTTCTTCCGTCATAAAGTTCCCCTTTATGCTAATTATGCTAAGGTCTTGGGATACCGAATTCCTCCGGAGATTTGGGCGCCACGCCGCTGTCGTAGAGAATCCAGCCTTTCAGCTTGGCGTCCGACAGGGTGAGGGCGTTGCTCTGCTCCAGGGTCATGGCCTCAAGAACCACGCCTTTTTCCGTGGCGAATGTTTTGGCCGCGTCGGACTGGCAGGCCTTGAGGTAGGCGGATTCCAGGATCTTCTGGGCTTCCATGGGCACATCCGAGGGGAAGAGGAGTCCGAAGGCGTCGCCGCAGGGTAACACCCTCGCGGCCGCGGGGTAGGCCTGCTTGATGCTGGGGATCGTGTAGGACACGCCGTCCAGTTTAAGATCCTCCACGGTGAGGGCCGCCAGGGCAATGAGGTCCCCATTGCGGAGCAGGTCTATCATCTCGTTGGAAAGCTGGGGAGTAAAAACCACCTCGCCCGCCAGGGTGGCGGTTACCGCGGGCGCGCCGCCGGAATAGGAAATATGCTCATACCCTTTGAGTTCGGGGATGACGCTCTTAAGCACTTCCATGTTGACAAAGCCCGAAGAGCCCATACCTGCGGTGCCGCCGGTGATCGTGCCGGGGTTGGCGGCAATGGCGTCTACAAGCTGCTTGATGGTTTTATAGGGGGAATTTTTGTTGACCGCGATGATGCCGGGCACGTAATAGGCCCCCAGGAAGCTCCAGTCCGCGGGCTTCCAGCTTGCCAGGCCGAGGATGCCGTGGGTATAGGGCGTCGCGTTGCCGATGAGGGTATAGCCGTCGTGGGGTTTGATGAAGCAGTCGTTCATGCCCACCGTACCGGTGGCGCCGGGTGTGTTTACCACCGTAATCTTCACCCCCAGGGTTTTTTCCATATCGGCGACCAGAAGCCGTCCGATAAGATCCGAAGACCCCCCCGCGTTCCAGGGAACAATCAGGGTAATGTCCTTGGTTGGGAAAGTTCCCGACTGCTGCCCCCTGGCAAAGAGCGCGCCTGCCCCAAGCGTCAGTATTAAAAGCACGCTTAACACTGTTTTTGTTACCTTCATTCCTTTCCTCCTCGTGAAAAATTGACTTTAAAATTTACCCGCCGTTTAAGGTTCCGGTATAAACAACGGGTAACTACAGGTGACTATTTTAATACCGCCCGGAAAAGTTTTTTTGCACTTTATAAGTTAAACTTTGCAGTTCTTGTGAAGGGGCCGGCGGCGGTTTTCCGCGAAGGCGCGGAAGGCTCCTCCGAAACGCCGGAAACCCCGATCTCCCCGGCGGCGCCCGGAGAGTCATTGTGCATCGTCAACTGGTATTGTTTCGGGCTGTGTCCGGTATGCTGTTTAAAAGACCGGCTGAAATGGGGCAGATTGTTGAACCCCGCGAGATCGCACACTTCCTCCACGGAATAGTCCCTCAGCAAAAGCTCCTTTGCTTTCAGAATACGGCAGTTGATAAGATACTGGGCCGGGGACATTCCCGTAACATTCTTGAACCGGGCGCAGAGATAATATTTGTTGATGTGAAAGCGTTGGGCCAGGACATCAAGGGAAAGGTCGTCAAAATAATTTTTGTGAACAAAATTGATAATGTCATACATCCGCCACT
>JAISAK010000217.1 GCA_031266695.1 Treponema sp. | reverse complement strand
TAAGAGAAGTCAGGGAAGGCGAACTTAGCAGGGAAAAAACCCTGCGGGTAAAGGATTTTCTCTCCGACCTTGCCCGTACCGCGGAGGCCGAAGACGCCGTCCTGGAAGCAGAGGAGCGGGATCTCGCGGAAGCCGCCCGAATCATCAAAGGGGCCGTAAAGGACGAACGGGCCCTGCCTGCCGCGGCCGGCTGTACCGCGTCTGCCGGCGCCCTTGTTCCCGGCGCGGAGGTGCTGGCCGGAGAACGCCGCCGGCGCGGCGTCCTTGTCAGACAGGAAAAAAAGGATTCCTGGATTGTTGAAATCGGTTCGCTTAAAATCAGCTTCCCCGGGTATGAGCTTGTCCCCCTGGAGCCTTCAAAAACCACGCCCGCCCTTTCCGGCAGAGCGGCAGGCTCGTCCCCGGACGGCGCGCTTTCCCGCACGGCCTGGGACGCCGATCTGGCCTCCGCCCCGGGCGCGCAGTTTGAACTCCTGCTCCTGGGTATGCGCCTGCCCGAAGCCCTTGAAAGCCTGCGCCGCCAGATCGACGCGGCTGTTCTTTCGGGTTTAAAGGAATTCTCCGTTGTTCACGGCAAGGGCGGCGGCGTACTGCAAAAGGGCGTTCACGATTATCTGCGAAACGATCCCGCCGTAGCCGATTATTATTTTTCCCGCCCCGAATTGGGAGGCTTCGGCAGAACAGAAGTGATTTTGAAATGATCGGCTTAAAAATCTTCCAGCTCCTCATCGCCGCCCATCATGTCGGGGATGGTATAGACCAGGGCGCCGCTCTTCCGTACCCTGAGCTCGGCAAAGCCCTTGGAGACAAGGACGTCAAGATTTTTCCTGGCGTCCTCAATGGAGACGTTAGCTGCAAGGGCTACTTCGCCGGGAGTGACGAGGCCCCTGTTTTCCTTGGCGAGGCGGAGGATAATCCGCTCGGCGCTTTCCTTTTCGCGCATAACGCGGACTTCGCCGTCGTTCACGTTGCGCCAGGTTTGGCGGTTTTGGCCGTAACTCTGGTTAAGGCTTTCATAGAAGGCCCGGCGCATATTCGCCTCCCTTACCTGGCCGGGAAGGGTAAAGAAATCATAGACCGCCCCAATCATGCTGAGTCCGCCGGTACACATCCAGAGTATACCCGTGGGGATCTTTCCCAGGTAAAAGCGGTGAAATCCAAGGGCCCCGAAAAAGGATAAAAACCACAAGAGATACGCGATTCCCACGCTGTACATAACACCCCCCAAATAGCCCGAATCTCCGGCAAGCCCGGCGGCCGGCCTCAGGCCTATTCTCAGCCCCATAACGGCGACTATACTTTGATAATGCAGTTAATTGATATCGGCGTCAACCTGATGAGTCCGTCCTTTGACCGGGACAGGGAAGCGGTTGCGGCAGCGGCGGCCGCAGCCGGGGTCAGCCCCCTTGTTATCACCGGAAGCAGCCTTGAAAGCAGCGCGGCGGCGCTTGCCTTCGCGGAAGCCCATGAGCCGGGCCTCTTCTACGCCACGGCGGGAATTCATCCCCACAACGCGCGGTTTTGGACGGGGCCCGAAGCCGGAACTCCGGGCGCGGCCGGAACCCCCGGCCCGGGCGGAGTCCCCGCCGCGGACAGCGCCGGGGAACTGCGGCGCCTTGTATCGCGCGGCGCGGCCGCGGCGCTTGGCGAATGCGGCCTTGATTACAAGCGCGCCTTCTCGCCGCCCGATTCCCAGCGGCGCTGTTTTGAAGAGCAGCTGGAGCTTGCGGCGGAATTGGGCAAGCCCGTCTTCCTTCACGAGCGGGAAGCCTTTGAAGATTTTTACGGGCTGCTGAAAAAATACCGGCCCCGGCTTTCCGCCGCGGTGGTTCACTGCTTTACCGGAACGGAACGGGAACTGGATGCCTACATCGGCCTTGACTGTTACATCGGCATTACCGGCTGGATCTGCGACGAGCGCCGCGGCAGCCACCTTATTCCCCTGGTAAAAAAGATTCCCCCGGACAGGCTGCTCCTGGAAACCGACGCGCCCTATCTTTTGCCGCGCAATCTGCCGCGCGGCCGCGGGGGGCGCGGCGGCCGCAACGAGCCCCGTCATCTTCCCCACATCGCGGCCTTTGTCGCGCGGGCCCTGGGCAGGGACGCGGAAACACTGGCGGCGGAGACCTTTCGCAATACAGGCAAGTTTTTGAAGCGTCTTATCCCGGAGGCGTAAAGCGCCTCAAAGCGGCTCGGAAAGAAGCTTCCCGCTTGCCTTGTCGAGCTTTATCCTGACCTTGTGCAGGGGTTCGGATACAAAGAGGGCTATCTGGCAAATCTCAATCAGGGTGCCGGGCACTATGTCGCCGGTAATTTCCACCGCGGCGTTTTCATCGACATTTATCCGGCCCATAAGATCCGAAACCCTGACGGAGGCGGCCTGCTGATCCGCCTCAAGGCGGTGGATCAGTTCCTCCACCTTGGCGCGTTTTTCATTCCCGGTTTCGGGATCCACCAGGAATTCGCGCAGCTTAACAAGTTTTGCCGCCAGAAGGCGAAGCTCGTTATTGCTTCTTTCCTTTTGCTGCTGCACGGTAAAATCTATGCCGCAGTGTATGCGGGTGGCCTTGCCGGTTTTCTTGCCCAGGCCCCCGGCTTTAATTCCGTGGACCGCGTAGATATCGCCGCCGAGGATAAGGCCCTTGTCCCCCATATCGACGTTTTCAAGGGTAAAGACATTCGAATTGATAATCTCGGCATCTACGGCAATGGCCTTGCGCGCCGCGACCCGGCAATTTTCGATAAACTTTGTTTTAATGGCCCCGCCCACTTTGACCAGCGCGGGGCCCTTGCCGATAATGCCGCCCGCCACGCTGAGATCTCCCTTGGTGTTCACGTCGGTTACGTCAAAGGTCTGCTTGATAGTTACCGAACCGCCCGAATATATCTTGAAACCGTCGGAAACAGGCCCCTCAATAAGCACGTCGCCGGGGAAAATGATATTCCCCGTGCCGTAACCAACGGCGCCCTTAATGACGAGGGATTCCTGTACGCTCAGAACCTTCCCGGATTCAACGAGCTGGCCATTAATATTGGCAATGATAAAATTCCCTTTGACGCGGGTATTTTCTCCTCCGCTTACCCCCTCCGGCCTTGTATAGGCAAACGGAAGGGAAGCGCCGTAAACGTTTTTCCCCTCTTTTCCGGTTTTGCGGGACCGGAGTTTTGCCAGGGTCTGATCTTTTTTCACAATAATGAAGGGGGAATAATTACGGTGATCGATACGGGCTTTGTTTTCCGCCGGCCTTTCACCCTGGCCGAGATGGGGATTCTTCTCAAAATATTCGGAAACCTCCGCGGACGGTGAATCTCCGAGGGCTATAACAACATTCTTTATCCGCCGGCGGCTGAGGTTGCAGTCCATTATGGATTCCTGAATAGCGTCCCACCGGATACCGTACACTATGTTCAGTTTATCGAGGATTTCGGCGACAAAGTCCCTGGTAAGGGGTTTGCCGTCGTCCCGGGGCGGGATAAAATCGGCCTTGACCTCCATTTCGCTTTCGGAGAAGGAGACCAGCAGATTCCCGTCGTTCCTGTTGTCGGTGAGAATCACCTGGGGCCCCGCCGGGGGTTTTAGGGATGTCTCTTCCGGCTTCTTTGTATCCATACTTATACTATAAGTCTCCATAATAAATATCGGAAGTTCCCCGGCTTACCTTTTGGGAAAATTCCCCACGGACTTGTCAAATAAAACAATCTACTGTATGTTTATACAAGCTGTAATAACGGAATTATATGAAAGAAAGGCTTGCCCGCCTTAAGGCTGTCAGAAAGCTCATTAAAACCTGCCGCATAGAATCCCAGGAGGCCCTGCTGGGGCATCTGGAAAAAGAAGGGTTTATCGTTACCCAGGCGACCCTTTCGCGGGATCTCAAGCTTCTTAAAGTAAGCAAGTTTACCGACGGGCATAACGGCTATATTTATTCCCTTCCCGACGACGACGAACGGAAGGAAACGGAACGTACCTATATCCTCGATTTTCTTCGGGGCTATATTTCCATTGATTGGTCGGGAAATATCGTGGTGATAAAGACCTATTCGGGCCACTCGGATTCGGTCGCCCTCGCGGTGGATAACCTCGGGCTGGACGACGTGCTGGGAACTATTTCGGGCAGGGACAATACGGTCTTCGTAGCCCTGCGGGAAGGTATTACCGGGGAGGACTTTATGAGCCGGATGAAAGAATCTATTCCCGAGCTGGAGGATTAGTCATGAATTTTTCCAATTTTGATGAAACGTCTGTTTTCAAGGAACTTTCCAAAATAGCCGATTTTTTCAGGCATTTTGATTTCAAGAACCACCTTACCGCGACCCGGGTGGAGAAGTGCCGCACCCCTATGGCGGCGGGGCTGGCCTACTCGTGGGCCGCCAAGGCGATTGATGACGGCGTGCTGAAACTGCTTCAAAACCTGGCAGACGAACAGGAACTGATAAAAAAGTACCGGGCCCTTCTTGACGGGGAAGTGATGAATACCGGTGAAAACAGGAAGGTGCTTCACCATCTCCTTCGGGGAGAGTCGGGAAAGCCGGTTATCCATGAAGGCAAAAACATCGGCGAATTTTACCGGAAAGAGCTTGATCGCTTTTCCGCCTTCGCGGCGGAGGTACACGGCGGGAAAATCAGGGGAAGCGCCGGCAAGCCCTTTAGCACCGTTGCCCAGATAGGCATAGGCGGCTCCGACCTGGGCCCCCGGGCGCTTTATCTTGCCCTGGAAAATTACGCCGCCGCCGCCGGCAAAAAAAAGATGGCCGCGAAGTTTATTTCCAATGTAGACCCCGACGACGCTTCCGCCCTGGCCGCCGCGCTTCCCCTTGACGAAACCCTCTTTATCCTGGTTTCCAAAAGCGGTACTACCCAGGAAACCCTGGCC
>JAISAK010000298.1 GCA_031266695.1 Treponema sp. | reverse complement strand
AAAAATGCGTTGGGTGTAAAACCTGCGAGCTTATGTGCGCCTATAACCGGGAAAAGAATTTTTCCCCGGTAAACGCGGCCGTTTCGGGTCAGGGATTTGAAGAAGCTTCTATATGTGGGCCGGTTATGTGTATGCAGTGCGAGACCGCGAGCTGTGTAAGTGTCTGCCCGGTCGGCGCCATGCACAGGGAAGATGACGGAACCGTCAAATGCGATACCGAAAAGTGTATCGGCTGCAAACTGTGCGTCACCGCCTGCCCCCTGGGAAACACGGCGTTCAGCCCGACGGCGCGGAAAATTATCAAATGCGAACTTTGCGGCGGCAGCCCGCTCTGCGCCAAGTACTGCCCCGTGGAAGCCATTGTATTTACCGACAGCGCCGACGGGCTGGGCCGCAAGAGAGCCCTGGCCGCGGCTCTGAAAGAGGTCTACGGCGCCGACAGTAAAGCCGCTACGGCTGTGTAGGCGGGGCGGTTCCGGCCGGAGCAGGCCTTTGTTTTGGGCGAATTTTTCTCCCTTTGTTAAAGGGGGGTGAATAATTTATTTCGAGGAGCAGAAACAATGAAATTCAGAATTAAGAGCGTATTGACTGCGAGTCTACTTTTTGCGTTGAGCGCGGCGATGGTTTATGCCGGCGGCGGTCAGCAGAGCGGAGGGGCGGCGTCATCGGGCGACAGACGCACACCCATTGTCATCAAAGTTTCAACGGTGCAGCTGCCAACCCAGCAGATGGGTATTGGCCTCAAGCAGCTTGAGGACAATATCAAAAAGGAACTTGGCGATTGGGTGGACTTCAGGGGTTACGATTCCGCGCAGCTCTACTCCGGCGCGGAGGAGCTTGAGGCGGTCGGCCGCGGTGAAGTGCAGATGGTGTTTGCCATCGGCGGCGCCATGGAAACCATCAGCAACAGAATTCAGATTGTGAAGCTGCCCTGGCTCTTCCCCAGCCTGGCGACCGCATACAAGGTTTTGGACGACGGCGAAACCGGCAGGCAGATCTTCGCGCCGGTGGATCAGGCGGGAATGGCCGTACTCGGCCTTTTCTCTTCGGGCAGTGCGACAGTGGCAAACAACAAGCGGCCCCTCAGGGTTCCCGCGGATTTCAGGGGCCTCAAGATGCGGGCTCCCGGCAAAATGGACACCCTTAACATCAACTCCCTGGGCGCCAACGCGGTAGTTACCCCTTCCGAGGAGACCTATTCCGCGGTGCAGCAGGGCGTTATCGACGGCATGAGCACCCCCAGCACGGTGTTTGTCCCCCGGCGTTTCTACGAGGTGCAGAAGTACGTGACCAATTCGGACAATATGTCCATGCAGATCGGCTACCTTGTGGGGAACAAGTCATGGTACAACGGCCTTCCCGCGGAATTCCGCGCGGGCCTGGATCGTGCCATTGACGCCACCATTACCCAGATGCGCAGGGATGTTGAAGAGCAGGACGCCGAACTCTACGCCAGGATGGCGCAGGAAGGCTGTGAAGTGCATAACCTGACCGACAACGAAAAGGCCCAGTGGAAGGCGGCATCGGAAGCTGTCTATGTGGAGATGGAAAGGGAACTGGGCGCGGATCTGATCGCTTTGGCGAGAAGAGAATCGTCAACCCTGTAGCATTTTTTGAAAACCCTTCAGCCGCTCCCGCCGGGCGGCTGAAATTTTTTTCAAGACAAGGAAGGTATAATGAACACCGCAAAATCAAATCCGTGGCAGCCAATAAACAAATTACTGGTATTCCTTGAGGATAACGCCAGCGCCCTGTTTCTTTCAGTTTCGGTTCTTACTATGTGTTACGAGGTACTTGCCCGTTATTTTCTGCACACATCGGTCTACTGGGCAACCGAATGGACTCCCTTTCTGATTACCTGGGCAATGCTCCTGGGCAACGCCATTCTTATCAGGAAAAGGGGGCATATTGCCATAACCATTATTCAGAATTCGCTAAAGAAGGATGGGGATAAAACTATCCTGGATTTTTATATTTCACTGATAAACATAATTTTCTGCGTTTTCTTTATCATTTCATCGTTCCAGATGGTCAACGAGGCCGCAATAAAACACACCCTTTCGGAATCGCTTTTGCAGACCCCCATGTGGATACCCTATTCTATGATGATCCTTGCGGGGATACTCATGATTATCCGCAGCATTGAAAAAATTGCGGAGGCGGCGATTAGCCTTGCCGGAACGCCGGGCTGGTACAAAACCCCGGTGATCCCGGCCCTGCTGATCCTTACGGCTGTTATTGTTCTTCTGGTATTATTTTTGAACAGCGCCCTCCTGGTAATGGCGGCGACGCTTCTGATTTTTCTTATTCTGGGCGTACCCATTACCTATTCGCTGGGCTTGTCCACAATTATCGCGATTCTCGTTTTCAGAGTCATCGGCGTAAACGGCCTTGCCAGCAAGATGTTCTGGAGTATCAATAAATACAGCCTTTTATCCATTCCCTTTTTTGTCATCAGCGGCAACATTATGGCCAAAGGCAATTTGGGGAAATACCTGCTTGACTTTGCGTCTTCGGGACTCCGCGCCATGCACGGAGGCTTCGCGATTGCTATTATGTTCGCGGCCATTGTGTTCGCCGCGATTTCCGGGGCCAGCGCCGCGTCCGCGGCCGCGCTTTCGGTCATCGCCCTGCCAATGCTGGTCAAAAAGGGCTACCCCAAGGAATTCGGCGCGGGGCTTATCGCTACCGGCGGTACCCTGGCGATTATCATTCCCCCAAGTTCCCTGATGATCCTTTACGGCGCTACCGCCGAAGTTTCCATTACCGACATGTTCAAGGCGGGGGTTGTTCCCGGATTGTGCGTTGCCGTTATCCTTATGATCTACATCTACATCGTTTCCAAGGCAAAGGGTTACGGCGCGGCGGATGAAAAATTTTCCGGGGTGATATAGGGAAAACCTTCAAGTCCGCGATCTGGGCCTTGATTATGCCCATTGCCATTCTGGGTTCAATCTACAGCGGCATCTGCACACCCACGGAAGCCGCGGCGGTATCGGTTATCTACGCTTTCATTGTATGTACCTTTATATACAGAGACGTTAACGTCAAACAGTTCTGGGGAATCATGAAGGATTCCGTGCGGACCAGCGGCTTTATCCTGGCGATTACCATGACCGCCTCCCTTTTCGGATTCCTCATCACCATGGAACGCTTCCCCCAGTATATCCTCCAGGCCGTGACAGAATCCAATATCGGCCGGATAGGTATGCTGCTTCTTATTAACCTGGTTGTCTTTATCCTGGGTTTCTTTATGAGCCCCGGCGCGATCATCCTTATTGTGGTGCCGATTATCCTGCCCGTGGCGAAGGCGCTGGGTATTGATCCCATCCATCTGGGAATTGTCATAACCGTCAACCTGGAAATCGCGCTCCTTACCCCGCCGGTCGGCGCGAATCTGTATGTGCTGGCTTCTACCGGAAATATGCCGGTGCAACACGTTATCCGAGGGGTCATTCCCTTTATTATCATTCTGCTTATAGCCCTTATGGTAATAACCTATGTACCCCAGATTACTATGGCAATTTTCTAGCGGGTGCGAGGTGCGTCCGGACAACCCTATTTTTAAAGCGAGGTAAATTTTGAACATTACGGAAAAAATTTTGGCAAAGGCCGCGGGACTTGCCAAAGTAACGCCGGATCAGATTATTGATGTGGCGGCGGATTACGCCTTTACCCATGAAAAACTGGGTCCCCTGTTTTTTGATAAATTCGATGAGCTGGGGCTTAAAGTCTGGGATAAAGACAGGGCGATTATCTTCGCGGATCACGGCAATCCGCCGAGCAAGGTAATGGACGCGGATCTTATTGTCAGGACAGGAAAGTTTGCGGAAGATCACGGGCTTACCTTTTACAACGGCGAAGGAATCTGCCACCAGCTTATGCCGGAAAAGGGTTATGTCGTACCCGGTTCCGTAATTGTCGGAACCGAT
>JAISAK010000291.1 GCA_031266695.1 Treponema sp. | reverse complement strand
GAGTACCCGCTACGGCTTTAGGTACTTTGTAGTCAGTGCCCGTATATATAGCGATATATGCGGGCCATTGTCAAAATAGACACGCTCAATGTTTTGCGTGCATATTTTGGTGTGGTTTCCGGCGCGAAGCGCCGGAAATGCGCCCAAAATAAAAAACCCACAGTTTAAATCATGTTTGGATACCAGGTCATTTTGAAAGGTTTTACCTGTTTCCTCCCACGAGCTTTCGTGACGCGATGCGGAGCCGCTGCCGGGGGACAAAGAACCCGCTTGCGCGGGGAGGCGCTGCCTTGCGTTTATTCCGCCCGTACCTGCCGGGCGGCGGCAACCATGTTTTCCAGGGCAGGATAGGCCTCGTCCCACCGGCGGGTTTTAAGGCCGCAGTCGGGGTTTACCCACAACTGTTCTTTAGGGATGTGGCGTAACGCCCGGCGCAACAGTTCCGTCATTTCCTCCGCGGCGGGAACCCGGGGGCTGTGAATGTCGTACACCCCCGGCCCCACTTCGCCCTGGTAATGAAAGCCGCTAAAGGCGTCCAAAAGTTCCATGCCGCCGCGGCTGGATTCAATGCTGATGACATCCGCGTCCATTTGGGCGATCCAGGGCAGGATGGCGTTGAATTCGCTGTAGCACATATGGGTATGTATCTGGGTCGAATCCTCCACTCCGGCGGAGGCGAGACGGAAGGCGTCCACGGCCCATCGCAGATAGGTCTCCGCCTCGGCCCGGGCCGGCGGCATGCCTTCGCGCAGCGCGGCCTCGTCAATCTGAATAATCCGGATCCCCGCTTTTTCCAGGTCCCCAACTTCGTCACGAACGGCCAGGGCTATCTGTGCGCAGACTTCGCTCCGCGCCAGGTCGTCCCGGACAAAGCTCCAGCACAGAATCGTTACCGGGCCGGTCAGCATCCCCTTTACCGGTTTTTGCGTAAGCGACTGGGCGTAGCGGATCCAGTCAACGGTCATGGGCTGTTTGCGGTATACGTCGCCGTATATGACCGGCGGCTTCACGCAGCGGCTGCCGTAACTTTGCACCCAGCCGTTTTGGGTAAAGCAGAAGCCCCCGAGCCGCTGGCCGAAGTATTCCACCATGTCGTTACGCTCGGCTTCGCCGTGCACGAGAACGTCCAGGCCGAGCCGTTCCTGCTTTTCAACGCAGTCCCTTATCTCCCCCTTGATGGCGGCTATATAGTCCGCTTCCGTGATGACGCCCCTCCGGTAGTCAAGGCGGGTTTTGCGGATGGCGGCGGTCTGGGGGAACGAACCGATGGTCGTGGTGGGGAGGGGCGGCAGATTGAGATACGCCTGCGCGGCGCGGCGTTGGGGGTACGCCGATTGACGGGACCGCATGGCGGGGGTGATGGCGGCGGCCCGTTCCCGTACCGCGTCAACGCGGTTCCCGGGATGCGGGGCCGCGGCTTTGAGGAGGGCGGCGTTTTCTTCTATTACGGACCCGCGGCCGCCCCGGGCCGCGATATCGCGTAACGCGGACAGCTCGGCGCATTTCTGTACGGCAAAGGCCATGCGGCCTTTGATATGTTCCGGCAGGGCCGTTTCTTCCGCCAGATCCACCGGAGAATGGAGCAGGGAACAGCTTGACCCCAGGAGGACGCGCTCCCCGCCAAGGGCCGAAACGGCCCGCTCTATGAGGGGAAGGGTTTTGGCATAGTCGGTTTTCCAGATATTCCGCCCGTCTACCAGACCGAGGGAAAGAGCCATGCCGGCGGGTAGTTTGTCCAAAAGGGCTTCGAGCTGCCCCCCGCCGCGGACCAGGTCCACGTGCAGGGCGGCGCAGCCGGAAGCAAGCGCCGGTTCCGGATTGCGGAGGGGGCCGAAGTAGGCCGTCAGCATGATCTTACCGGGGGCGGCGGCATTGAGGCCGGCATAGGCCTCGCGGAAATCTCCGGCCCCCTCCTCCGGGAGGAGTTCCGTACACAGTACCGGCTCCTCAATCTGAATGAAGGCGCAGTGGGGGGCCAGGGCCGCGAGAAGTTCCGCGTAGGCCGGAATAAGGGTTTTGAGTCTTGACCATTTGGACACGCCATTCCGGTTTTTTGCCGCGGCTTTAGCCAGGGCAAGCCAGGTAAAGGGCCCGATCAGGGCGGGTTTTGGGGAAAACCCAAGTTTCCCCGCGAGCCGGGTGTCTTCGATAACCGGGTGGGTTCCCCCTGTCCAGGGGCTATGGATGTCGATCTCCGGCACAAGATAATGGTAATTGGTGTCGAACCACTTGGTCATGTCCAGGGCGGGTATGTTGCGCCTTATATCCCCCCGGGCGAGGCTGAAATACCGCTCCAGCGGAGGGTCCCCCGCGCAGGGTATGAAGCGGGGCGGCAGGGCCCCCAGCATACAGGTGATGTCCAGCATACGGTCGTACAGGGAAAAGTCGCCGGTACTTACAAAATCGAGGCCCGAGTCTTTTTGGACCCGCCAATGGCGCTTTTTCAGTTCCCTACAGGCTGCGGCAAGGGATTCTTGGGAAATACCGCCTTTCCAGAACGATTCAAGGGCCTGTTTCAACTCCCGCTTTTTACCGATGGACGGGAAACCAAGGACATGGGTCAGCATAGGATGCTCCTTTCCAAAAAATTGAAAGGACAGTCCATTTCACGTGGGTCCGGACAAAACAGGGAGGGCGGATACGAAACCGCGTCCGCTTTACGGTAGAATAGTCCGGGCATATTGCCTATACGCGAGACAGTACCGCCTTGCCGCGAATCGCGGCATCCACGACAAGTCGTCTCCTGGCTTCCGGCCCGGAATGCCTTGCCTTCCCGCCCGCATATCGCGGGTAGTGGCTTTGGCCGGGTTATCGCCGGTTACAGTGGCGCGTCCGCGGCGGATTTTCACCGCCTTCCGTTTCTTGTCGCGCCATTAAGTAGAACATTATATAAAGCCTCTGTCAAGGCTTCGGGCTGACGCCGCGGGCGGCGGGATAACCTGTCCCTCAAGGCGGCGGGGCAGCCACATAGGTATTTTGATCCTTTTGTTTTGGGCGCATCCCGCGCCCACGGCGCGGGACCGGGCTTTCCGCTCCAATTCCTCGGCCCCGCCTTCGGCGGGTCCTGCGGGATTTCCGCTTCAATCCCTTGCGCGTTCTAAGGGCGGGCCTTTTTCGCTGATATGACAACAATAAACAGGGTAGATGGGATTATCGGCTCGGTCAGGATGGATTGCTCCACCCTTTCCCGCCTAAGACCGTGCGTGAAAGTTTCCCTTCACATGGCTCAAGCCTTACATAAGCAAAGAATTTCTGGTTCTTTACCGGTTCCCGTCTCGGGATTTGATGGTTTTCTGTCTCCCGAGACTTGAGCCTTTTACATTACAGGTTTACCGCCGTAACCATATACTAAACCTTTACCTCCTTCTTCTTTTCAGTATAGGCGGCACCACTAAAATCACGACAAGTATAATCCACGTAGCCCAGCATATCGGGGAACCAAAAAAAATTCCGAGACTTCCGCGGGAAATCTTTATTGCTATAGCAAAATTTTCCTCAGCTATCTCGCCCATGACTATCCCCAATACCAACGGCGCATACATGTACCCATTGGAGACCATTATCGTTCCCAAAACCCCGAATATTATAAAAAGATATGCGTCAAAAATAAATCCCCGGGTTACAAAAGTTCCAACGACACATACCGCCAATACGCCCGGGATCATATACGCCATGTTTACTGTTGAAAGTTTTGAGCAGGCTGCCGTGTAAAACAAGCCAAGGACAAACATCAATATAGTTGAAGCCAGTACAGAAACAAAAAGAGCGTAAACTTCTACGGGATACAGTTCC
>JAISAK010000263.1 GCA_031266695.1 Treponema sp. | reverse complement strand
CGAGCCCCGCGGCCTCAAACCAGGCCCTCGCGGCCCCTTCAATATCCCCGGAAAGCTCCCGAAGCTCTGCGAGCCGTACGAGGGTCTCGCGCCGCGCCGTCCCGCTGAGGCCCGAAGAGTTCAGGGTTTTTTCGATGTTTTGAAGCTCCGTCCCAAGGGGCTGGGCAGGCAGGGAAGGGGCAAGAACCGCCAAAAGGCAGATTAAGCGGATTGGAACGGAAGCCGCTGTTTTCCCGGCCGGAATTTTGGGAAAGTTTTCGGCGTGAAGCTGTCTCACACCCCTTCCCTAATTAACCCCGTAGGGGCCGCCGTCGGAAAAGGTGTTGTCGCCGGAGCCGGAGGACGGGGGGGCGCTTTCTTCCTTCTTTTTTCCCCATTTCTTTTTGGGCTTTTCCGGCAAGGCCCCTCCGTCTTTCCCGGCCTTCTTTCTTGCCCGGGCACCGACGATAAAGGGAACGGCGCAGAGCATCCCGAAAATGAAGGAAGAAAAGGCCGTCAAAAACACCGGAACATCCTTCATTGTCCGGAATCCGAAACTGATATCGCATTTGTTTTCCAGATTAAAGGCAATAAAAACAAGGAACACGGCAAAAACTATGATAAATTCTATCAGACGCAGGGGCATAGCCAACTCCTTATAGGCGGCGTGAGCCGCCAAATTCAACCGAACAGCAACGCTAAGCGTTGCTGACAACTCCTATTCCAAGGGTATAATTTCCTCCGCGCGGAACGTGGTTCCCCGCAGACTCGAAAGAGTAATTTCCGCAAAGGAACCAATCAGGGCGGGGCCGCCGGGCGCGACAGCCGTTTCATCCCTTTCGGTTCTTGTTATTAATTCATCGGCATTTTTCCGGGAAATTCCTTCAATTAGAACTTTCTCCCGCCGGCCGAGGCGGCTTTTCAGAAGCGCGGCGGTATGCTTTTTCTGCAGGGCGATTACCCGGGAAAGGCGCTCGCGTTTTACTTCTTCGGCGATCCGGCCCGGCAGGGAGCAGGCCCGTGTTCCTTCCCGCGGATTGTAATGGTACATATAGGCGTAGAGGACTTTAACCTCCTCCATTAACGCGAGGGTCTCCGCCAGATCCTCTTCGGTTTCGCCGGGGAAACCCACAAGGATATCCGTGGACAGGCTGATGTCCGGCATGGCGGCGCGGATCCGCCCGACCAGTTCCAGGTACTGTTCGCGGGTGTAGCGCCGGTTCATGGCGGAAAGGATACGATTGGAGCCGTGCTGGACGCAGAGGTGAAGGTGCCGGCAAAAAACTGGATTTTCCGCCATAACCTGAATCGTCGCGGGGGAAAAACCGCCGGGGTTTGCGGAGAGGAAACGAATCCGCTTTACGGGGGTCTTTTCCGTCTCGCGGGCGACCAGGCGCAGAAGCCCCGGAAAATCAAGGGCCTCCGTCTTTCCGTTTCCGTCCGGGGCCTGCCAACTGTAGGTGTTTACGTTCTGCCCCAGGAGGGTAATTTCCCGCACCCCCCGTCCGGCGACAAGTCGAATTTCTTCGGCGATTGACCGGGGATTCCGGGACACTTCCCTGCCCCGCACATAGGGAACTATGCAGTAGGAACAGAAATTGTCGCAGCCGTGCATAATGGGAATAAAACTGCGGAACTGCCCCTCCTCCAGATGGGAGGAGGAAAAAGAAAAAACCGGCGCGTCGGCAAAATCGGGAAAAACCGGCGGCCCTGCCCGGCCCGGCCGATCCCGTCCGCCCTGCCCCGCCCTGCCCTGTTCGGCCCGGCTCTGTTCAGCCGCCTCAAGAATCAGGGGAAAGATTGAACGGGAAGCCGTACCCATTACATAGTCCACTTCGGGGAATTTTTTTTTAAGTTCCTCCCCCATCCGCTGGGCCATGCAGCCGGCTACAACCAGGGTCAGCGGAGGCTCCGCGGCGTTCCGCTTTTTTTTGAGGCCGGCGTACAGGGCAATCCGCCCCAGTACGCGCTGTTCGGCGGTCAGGCGCACGGAACAGGTATTGAGCAGCACCAGGTCCGCGCTTTTTTCGTCGGGGGCGGCGGTCCAGCCGCGCTCCCCGCATACCAGCGCCAGCGCCGCCGATTCCGCGGTGTTCATCTGGCAGCCGTAGGTTTCAAAGAAGTAGGTCAAGATCGCTTTTTCAGGCCCCGGAAAAAATTTATTCCCTTCCAGATTCCGGCGGCAAGGAGGCCCAGGGCGCCGATAACGAGAAGGGTTCCCGCCGCCGCTTTTATGAAGGGTATTCCGGCCCTGGAAAGAATCACCAGGATGCCCGCGGCGCTTATCAGCGCGCCCGGCTTCCGGTCGCCGGGGTCTTTTGAAAGAAGTGAAAAGACCCCCACGACGCAGACAAGGACGCCGAGGAACAATCCCAAAATCCGGAAACGGGCAAGGGACTGCATGATAAAGAGAAACAGGCCGCCGGCGATAAAACCGACCGCGCTTACCCCCTGCCTGGCAAGCTCCGAGGTTGAAGGAAAGGATTCGGAAGGCTCAATATCGTTCATTTTTTTACTCCTTCGTCAAACTGCACAAACGCATAGGCGTTATGGTTATGGATACTTTCAAAATTTTCCGCTTCCACCGAAAACCGGGGAAAAAGATTCAGGTCTTTTATTTCAATATATACATCCCGCACCAGATCTTCAACAAATTTTGGATTATCGTAACCCTGCTCGGTGACAAATTTTTCATC
>JAISAK010000209.1 GCA_031266695.1 Treponema sp. | reverse complement strand
TCCCATTCCGAACTCGGCAGTTAAGCCTTCTAACGTCGATGATACTGCGCCTCGAAGACGCGGGAAAGTAGAAAGTTGCCAGACTTTTTTTATTTACAGGGATAAAGCTTCAGGCCGCTTCCGAACCCGGTGGTTTCGCCGCCGCGGGCGGCGCGCCCTCTCTTTCTTATCATAAAATCTTACCTTGCATGTATTTTGCCCCGCGGCGCGTTCGCCCGGCTAAAGCCGGGCTGCAATTGCCGGTACTGACGACATTTCCCGGGCGCCGGGCGTGTGCTGCCGTTTTTAAACAACAGCCCTTGCCGGGCTGCTATTGCTCCGCCCCCTTGACACGGGGAATGGATATAGTACAATTTAAAAAAGAACAGTGGGGGAATTATGTCTGAACAGAATCAGTTGGTTACCTTTCAGCTCGGAGAATAACTGTACGGTATCAATATCATGGATGTGAAGGAAATTGTCCGGGTTCAGGCAATACGGGCAATTCCAAACGCCCCCGTGTACGTGGAAGGAATTTTCAACCTTCGAAGTGAAATTATCCCTATCATTAATCTTCATAAAAGGTTCCATCTGAAAAAAGTACTCACCTCCGAGGAGGATGAGCTGTTGTCCGGCTTTATTATTATTGATATAGACGGAATGAAACTGGGGATAATCATCGACAGGGTTTCGCGGGTGGTTACTATTGAAAAAGAGGATATTCAGCCGCCGCCCCAGATGCTTTCGGGTATAGGCGCCGAATACATTCACGGAGTGGTGCGCCAGGAGCAGGGTTATCTTATCATTCTGGATATCCGCGTTCTCTTTAACCCCAAGGAACTGCAAAAAATCGCGGACCTGAAACGATAGCGATTTTCGGACTGCATTCCGAAAGACGGCGATTTTCAAGAACGCCGGTTAAAAACAGGGCCGGCAGCATTTGAGGTAACAACATGAAAATTGAAGTCTATTCTCCGACCATAAGGCGGAAGGAGATGGATGCGGTTCTTACGGCGATGGTGGAAGACAAAATCGGTCCCGGAGAACGGGCGCGGCTTTTAATCCGGACGGCAAAGGAGTTTCTCTGCTTTGATTATGCCCTGAGCCTTCGCGGCCCCGCCGGAGCCCTGTACCTCGCGCTCAAAGCCCTGGATCTTGAAGACGGCAGGGGGGTGCTTGTTTCGGCTCTTTCTCCGGATTATTATATCCGCGTAATCAGGGAACTCCGCCTGAAGCCGGTGTACTGTGATGTTTCTTCCGCGCTGCCCTGCATAAACCGGGAGACAGTCGAGCGGGCCCTCGGAGAAAACACCGGCGGGGAAAAGCCGGCGGCGGGCTGTATATTGCTTCACCATACTTTGGGCTTTCAGCCCGATACCGCTTCAATAGCGGAGCTGGGATTGCCCGTTATTGAAGATATTTCCCAAAGTTACGGAAGTTTTTCCGCGGATAAGCCCGGGGACGACGTTCCGGACGGGGAGCCCGAAGCCGGCGCGTCCGGGAATTTCCGGACGCAGAAGGAGCGGATTCAGGGTGTTTTTACAATACTGGGACTTGAGGAACGGGACATGCTTACCTCGGGCGGCGGTGCGCTTCTCTATGCCATGAACCGCCGGGACGCTTCGGTGTTGAGAAATTACGGCGAGCTTCCCTCCGAGTGCTGCCTTCCCGATATCAACGCCGCGCTGGCGGCGGTACAGTTCAAGGAAACCGGGAGAAATTTTGAAAAACGGAAGGAGATTGCCCGGATCTATACCCAGGCAAGTCTCCATACCAGGCACAAACGCTTTATCCCCCTTGACGAAGGGAGATACAATAATTACGCTTTTCCGCTGGTTCTTGAAACAGGGTTAAAAGACGTGATGAATTATGCCCGCAAAAAAGAAATTATCGTTGAAAGCGCCTTTGAGCATACCCCGGCAGGGCAGGGCCTCAGCGATCCCTCCCTTTGTCCCGAAGCTTATTCCCTTTCCCTGCGTACCGTCCTTTTTCCCCTGTATCCCAGACTCCGTTCCCAGGACGCGGAACGGGTATCGAAACTCATTAGGACCCTTCCGTAGGGAAAGGACGGAGTGATGGCCGACAGTCCCCGGCAGATAAAAAAGGCGCTGCTGTTCATAAATCCCAAAAAGAAAAGCGCCCTGCTTATGGCCGAAGAAATTCGCCGTGAACTGGAAGGCCGGCGTATTGAAGTTATTTTCCACTCTACCGCGGACAATTTTGAGGCTTACCCGAAAAACCAGCCCGATATTGCCTTCAGCCTTGGCGGTGACGGAACCGTCCTCTATGCCGCGCGCGCCGTAGCGCCCGCCGGCGCGCCGATTTTTTCGATAAGCCTGGGAACCCTGGGTTTTATCACCGCGGTAAAGAAAGAAGATTGGCTTTCCGTTTTTGAAGACTGGCTTGCGGACAGGGCGAAGGTTTCCCTGCGGACAATGCTGAAAATTTCGGTGGACCGGAAAGGCGGGACGCCGGCGCAAAATATTTGCCTGAACGACGCGGTTGTTTCCGCTTCCGGCATCGCGAAACTTATCAGGCTGCGGCTGGAAACGGAAACGGCTGTCGGCGAATTAACCGAACTGGGACGTTACAGGTCCGACGGACTTATCATCGCCACCCCCACCGGCTCCACCGCCTACTCGATGGCCGCCGGCGGCCCTATACTGGATCCCGAAATGGAAGCCCTGATCATAAACCCTATCTGCCCTTTCACCCTGTCCAACCGCCCGGCGGTGCTTCCCTCGCGGCAGAAGATGGTTGTTACCGTGGGGGAAGATCAGCGGAGCGGAGTCCTCCTTACCGTGGACGGCCAGATAACAAGGGAACTGGAGCCCGGGGATCGTGTTATACTGGAGGCGGCGCCCTTCAGGGCGATACTGATTTCTTCCGACCGGCGCGCCTACTATACCGCCCTCAGGACAAAGCTTAACTGGTCGGGAACCTATAAAGGAGAGGGCGATGCTTGAGGAACTGTCCGTAAGGAACTACGCCCTTATCGACGCCATCTCCCTTTCTTTCCGTTCGGGCTTTAACGTCTTAACCGGAGAGACCGGCGCGGGAAAATCAATCATTGTAGGTTCTTTAAGTTTTCTTATGGGCGCGAAGGCGGAAGCGGATGTTATACGAACCGGGGCGGACGAAGCGGGCGTATCGGCGGTGGTATCGGTTCGGGATGACAACAGCGATGCCCTTGAATGGCTGAAAAGCCGCGACATAGAGCGGGAAGACGGAACGGTGATTATCCGGAGAAACGTCAAAACCAGCGGGCGGGGTTCCATTTATATACAAAACGTCCCCCTTACAAGGGCGGATCTCGCCGACTTTATGGCTCTTCTTTTTGATCTGCACGGCCAGCATAATCACGAATCTCTGCTGCGGAAAGAAAATCACCGCCGCTATCTTGATCGCTTTGCCGGGCTTGATGGAGAGGCGGGGGAATTTAACCGGGTTTTTCTTGAGCTTTCGGAAAAACGGAAAGCCCTGGAAGCTTCGCTCGGTTCCGAAAGGGACAGGGATACAAGGCTTGAGCTTTTGTCTTACGCCGTCGAGGAAATAACGAAGGCCGATCCCAAACCCGGAGAAATACGGGAGCTTGAAAATGAAGCGCAGAG
This sequence comes from Treponema sp., assembly GCA_031266695.1. Classification (GTDB taxonomy): domain Bacteria; phylum Spirochaetota; class Spirochaetia; order Treponematales; family Breznakiellaceae; genus JAISAK01. The sequence continues at coordinate 209 of JAISAK010000209.1, read as the reverse complement.
GCTTTCCGGTTTTGAAAGGCTTGCCGGATTTGTCAACAGCGCGGCGAATTCCCTTTTCGAAGACGAGGCCTCGGTGTTAAGCGCCGCGAGGCACGCGCGGAACGCGCTGGACAGCGCCGCCGCCGTAGACGACTCCTTAAACGAATTGCGGAAGCGCCTTGAGGATCTTTACTTTGAGGCTGAGGATATTTCCGGAGAATTCCGATCCT
>JAISAK010000196.1 GCA_031266695.1 Treponema sp. | reverse complement strand
GGAGCCCGTTGTAGCGGCGGTAAGGATTCCCCCCAATTCCTTCGGGGAAGTAATAAAACCCGGTAAAATCGGTGCCTACCTCCGGATGGCCGTAACGGAGGTTGAATTCCTCCCCGGAGCAGAAGGAATCTCCCAGGCCGATAAAATAAGAAAACTCCAGGGGAAGACCGAAAAGATCCCTGGCCCGGGCCCGGGCGACGCGGAAGTGCAAACTCGCCTGATTGTTGTAACGATCGGCCAGTCTGTTGTAGTCCTCTTCGGTAAGACCCGCGCCGTCGGGAAGGGTTCCGACGCCGAAATTCCGGTAGGCAAAGGCTTTTCCCAGATTGGCCGCTTCGAATGAAAGACCGAGGAGAATTCCGTATTTATAGCCCCCGTTCAGGGCAATATCCACCGCCGCGTTTGATGAAAAGACGAATTCCCCGTCTTCGCCGGCGCCCCGGGTGGCCAGTTCCAGACGGGGAACGGTTATTTCCGCCCCCGGAAGGGAAAACAGCGGAAAAAAGAGGCCCAGAAAAACAAAAAAGCGCATACTTTTTTGGGTCATAACATTCATCTTACTATTTTCGGCCTGTTTATTCGAGAGTCTAATAGCCAAGAACAGGGAAGATTTACCTCGAACCTCACGAACCAACACGAACGGAAGAGAAAGATTAACCGCAAAGTCGAAGAAAAACTAACCGCGAAGTCGAATAAGTCGAAGAAGGACACCCACAAAAGCATGTGTAAACATGTTGAGAGCTTAAAGGCGGCACGGTGGGAGCCCCCGCAAATGCCACAGTACGGAAAAAATGTAATAGGGGCATAGAAAAAGGACTTGAGAGCAAAAACTTATTCGCCTTCTGCGCCTTTGCGGTTAAATATTCTTAAGTTAACGCATATGGTGTACTCCGTGTACTCTGTGCCATTCGTGGTTAAAATTCTTCATTTTCTTTACTGTTTTTTAACCTGAGAATTCCTGGGGTGGGATTTTAGAGGCTTGACGTAAGACGATTTGTGTATAACATTTACCATATATGAGTGACTATCTTGATCCAAATAATGAGGAATTACTCAAGGACTTTTTCAGCGAAGCCCAGATGCAGGTTGATACCCTGGAGCAGAACATTTTGGTCCTTGAGAACGAGGGGGGCAACAAAGACGCGGTAGATGAAATTTTCCGCGCCGCCCATACCCTTAAAGGCGGTTCCGCCACAGTGGAAATGATGGAGCTTTCCCATTTTACCCACCTTGTGGAAGATGTATTGGATGCTATCCGTTCCGACCAGTTGGCGGTGAACGAGGATGTCGTGGACATCCTGCTTTCGGCAATAGATGTTATCAAGGCAATGCTGGAACAGCGAATGAACGGAGCGGTTTATCAGGAGGACACTTCGGAAATAGAGGGAAAGCTTTCCGCGCTGCTTCCCGAGGATGCCAAAAGCAAGAAGGGAAGCGCGAAAGCCGCGGCCAGGCCGGCTGTCAAGGCCGCTCCCCAGCCGGCTGCCGCTGCCCAGGCGTCCGGCGCCGGGCTTACCGAATTTGAGCTGCTTGAGCTTAAGGAATCCATTGACGGGGCTATGCCCATTTACCGGATTTCCGTAAAATTCGACGAAAACAGTTTAATGAATACCGTCGGCGGCATTCAGGTTTACGCGGCGCTCAAGGGCGGCGGAACCATTCTCAAAACCGCGCCGGAATTCGAACAGCTCTACGAGGATAATTTTTTCCCCGTTGTTGATTACTATTACGCCACGGAGAAAGCCGTTGAAGATATAAACAGGATTGTCGTTATTCCCGACGTAAGCCTTTCGGCGGAAATTGTCGATATAAACAAGCTTATCAGTTCCGCTCCGAAAGCTGCGGCCCCGGCCGCCCCCCCGGCCGCCCCCCCGGCTCCGAAAGCCGCGGCGGCTTCGGAAACGGCCGCTTCTGCCGCGCCCGCCGCGCCGAAAGCGGCGGCGTCCAAAGCGGCCGGTTCAACCGAAGACGCGAAGAAGGCCGGCAAGGAAGCCGGTTCAATACTCCGGGTAGATTCAAAACGCATTGACGATCTCCTCAATCTGGTTTCGGAAACGGTTATCACCAAGGCAACCTTCAACCAGATCAATCTGCAGTTTACCGATCTGGTGAACGATCTCCACGAGCTTGAAGGGGCCTACCGTGAAAAGATCAAAAATCTTTTCGACAGCCTCCCCGATTTTTTGGAGAAGATCCAGAACGGAAAATCCGTCAAAGATGTGCGCAAGGAAATCAACGAGCGGTACGGAGATATTTTCTCGCTCTTCGACGGCTTTGAAACGTCCATGAAGAACAGCATGGGCAAGTTCCGTTCAACCGCCCAAAACCTCGGCAGAATCACCGGCGAGCTCCAGGAAGGGGTTATGCGGATCCGCATGGTTCCCATAAGCCAGATATTCAGCCGCTTCCCCCGGCTGGTCAGGGATCTTTCAAAATCGCTCAATAAAAAAATCAACCTGGTTATTGAAGGCGAAGAGACGGAACTGGACAAGTCGGTCATCGAGGACCTCCTCGATCCGATTATGCACTCGGTACGGAATTCCATTGACCACGGCATAGAGTCCCAGGAAGAACGAAAAGCCGCGGGCAAGCCGGAAGAGGGCATGGTTCTTCTCAAGGCGGCCAACGAAGGCAATATGATCGTCATCGAAATTGCCGATGACGGCAAAGGCATTGATGTGGATGCGGTAAAGGCAAAGGCCGCGGAGCGGGGCCTCATCAGCCCCAACAAGATCCTTTCCGACGTGGAGGCCTTCAATCTGATCTTTGAACCCGGTTTCTCCACCGCCAAGCAGATTACCGCTATTTCGGGCCGCGGCGTCGGTCTTGACGTGGTGCGCCGTTCCATAGAAAAACTCAACGGCACGGTAACGGTAAATTCCGAGCACGGCAAGGGAACCAAGTTTACCATCAAGCTGCCCCTTACCCTGGCGATCATCCAGGGCCTTCTGGTGCGGGTGGGGCAGGAGATTTATTCCATTCCCATTACCAGCGTCATCGAAAGCCTGCGCATCAAGCCGGAAGAAATCAAGATGATCGATAACTACGAGGTCTTCAATATCCGCAACGATGTCATCTCCCTGCTCAGGCTTAACCGGCTTTTTGGCATCAAGACCGTGGAACAGCAGGAGTACAACTTTATTGTTATCGTAGGAACCGCCGAGAAAAAAATGGGCTTTATGGTGGACAGCCTTATTGGCGAGGAAGATGTGGTAATCAAGCCCTTGAGGGATCAGTTTACCAATTCTCCGGGAATCGCCGGCGCCTCCATACTGGGCGATGGTTCCGTTTCCCTTATCATCGACGTCAGCCAGCTTTTGGAGCTGGGGCTTAAAAAGGAAATGGAGCAGCGCCGGATACGCGAAGCTTCAACACGGTAGGTAAATAATGACAGTAGTACGGGATCTGGCACAGGTAAACGCCGAGCTGCAGGAACAGAAAGAACGGGTCGATACGGTCGATTTCAAGATGATAACTTTTTCCCTTGCCGGGAAAGATTACGCCGTGGACATCATGAACGTCAAGGAAATTGCCAAGGCCGACAAATTTACCTATGTGCCCAACGCCGCTTCCTTTGTCCGGGGCGTGTATAATCTGCGGGGTGATATTATTCCCATCATAGACCTCAGAACCTTTTTTCACCTGCCGGCGGAGAAAAAAATCGACGGTCAGGAGAATATGCTGATTCTTCGCATTGAAGAACAGGTCTACGGAACCATCGTGGACAAGATCGACAGGGTGGTGGGGATCAATTCCGATACGATCCAGCCCCCGCACCCGATTTTTGGAGATATCAATATCAAATTTATCAGCGGGGTGGTTGAGAAGCAGGGCGATCTCTACATCATACTTGACGTGGTACGGATTTTTTCCCAGAGCGACGACGACAAGAACAAGTCCCGGGGCGCGGTGCTGGCAGGCGCCCCGGCCGATTCGTACTATGCCGCGCCTCCGCAGCCGGCCGGGAATGTCGAAGAGCAGCGTCTTAACCCGGACTCCACGCTGGGCTTTATCAAGGAAAGCCTTGCCGCCCTCCGCCGTTTCAACGCGTCGCCGCTCAACGAAACCTGGCTCCGCAAGCGCTTTGCCGATTGGAGCATCGGCCGTAGCGGCGGCGACCTCCAGCTTAAGGGATCCTCGGAAGCGGATGAATTTCTCGAACCCTTCTATTCGCCCTGTACGGGTGTTTTCTGGAACGACGATTACGCGGAAGCGATAAAAAAAAGCCTGCCCAACCTTCCCTCAAACGGTATTCAGGTATGGAACATAGGATGCGGAAAGGGCTATGAAACTTTTTCTTTTGCCTGTATACTGAAGGAAAGATATCCCAATGGGCTTATCAAAATATGGGCCAATGACAATGATATAATGGCCATTTCCCAGGCGCCGAACATGGTTTTTGACCTGGAGGAGGCGCCTGAGTACTGCCGGAATTTTATGGTAAAAGGCCGCAACGGGTATTCCTTTAATCAGGCGATAAAGGATACAATAGTGTTTGAATACCATGATATCCTGAACGAGAACCCGCTTCCCGAACTGGACATAATTCTTGTGCGGGATATGCTTTCGTTCCTTTCCTCCGAAGAACAGGAAAAGATGATTGCCGGTTTCAGGGAAAAGTTAAAAAGCCGGGGTCTTGTTATTTTGGGAAGAAATGAGGAATTAAACGGAAACGATTGGCGGGTTGTAGCCACGGATCCGGTTTCGGTTTATATAGGCAACTAATAAGTTTAAATAAGGAGTTTGAAATGAGAGTGGAATATATTAATCCCTTTGTTGAATCTGCTTTTAATGTGTTGAAGGAAGTTCTTAACTCTGATGTCAAACGGGGAGAGATTTATCTTAAACCTACTACTATGTCCATCATGGGCGTTGCCGCTCTTGTGGGGCTTGCCGGGGATGTGGAAGGCCGGGTCCTTTTTGATATGACCAGGGAAACAGCTTTGGCGGTATCGGGCGCCATGAACGGTGAACAATTCACCGCCCTTGACGAGCTTGCGAAGGCTACCATACAGGAACTTGCAAATATGATCACCGCCCAGGCGGTTACCAAGCTCCACGATCTGGGCTTTAAATTCGATCTTACCCCGCCGGCCCTTTTTACCGGCGATAATATGGAAGTGTCCAGCAACCTCGGCGAGGTTGAGGCTCTCATTGTCCCAATGGAACTGGGTGAGAACGGCAAAATCGAAGTCAATGTCGCCATTCGGGAGCGGATGAAGTAGACTTGAAAAAACTCCGTTGAAAAGATCCGCGGCGGTTCGTTCCAATTTGTTTTGGATGCGCGTACCGTTGCCCTGTACTGTTGACGCGGATGGTTTTTTTGTATATCTTTAAGCGGAACACCGGGCGGGATAAACCCCGCCCGCGTTACAGGGTGCCGCGGCCTTTATTGGTTCCTGGCCCTGCGGAATTTTTGAATTAACACCGCTTAACGCGGTGCTGTCAGCTTCGCTGCTGTGGTTTTCCTTCGGAAAACCCGGCTGTTCTGTGAAGCGGAACACCGGGCGGGATAAACCCCGCCCGCGTTACCGGGTACTGCGGCCTTTACCGGTTCCTGGCCCTGCGGAATTTTTGGAATTAACACCGCTTAACGCGGTGCTGTTATTTGGGCGGTTAGCTCAGTTGGTTAGAGCATCAGTATGACACGCTGAGGGTCAGAAGTTCGATTCTTCTATCGCCCAGAAAACGGCCGTCCCCGGGGCGGTCGTTTTTGTATCAATAAGACTATTTCAAAATAGAGTTGTTCAATAACTTTAGGTATTGAACAACTTCCGCTGAAAAACAGC
>JAISAK010000153.1 GCA_031266695.1 Treponema sp. | reverse complement strand
AGCAGCTCCACGATATGCGCCAATCCATTTCCGGCGTCAATATCGACGAAGAATTATCCAACATGATCCGCTACCAGCACGGCTACAACGCCGCCGCCCGTTTTATCACCACCGTCAACTCCATGCTGGATACTCTTATTAATAGAATGGGTGTCTAAATAAAAGCGCGCGAAACATTGAGCGCGTTAAGGAGTAATGTATGAGAAGAATATCAAGCGATATGCCCAATACCGACGTTCAGTACTACCTCAGGCGTCAGGAAGAAGGTCTTTCGAACATACAGTCAAAGATGGCGTCCCAGAGCAGAATCCGCGAACTGCGGGACGACCCCCTGGCCGCTTCCCACGCTGTCCGTTACGAATCCTACCTTGCGCGGCTTGAGCGTTTTGAAAAAAATACCCTCTACGCGAAGGAGCATTACAATGTAAGCTATACTTACATGAACGAGGCAGCCAATGTGCTCCAGCGGATACGGGAACTGGCGGTGACCGGCGCCAACGGCACCTATGCGCCCGAAGACCTCCGAATTATGGCGGTAGAGGTGAATGAACTGCTCAAGGAACTGGTTGCCCTTTCCAATTCGGTGGGGCCCGACGGCAAACAGATCTTTGCCGGCGACAAGGCCTTTACCGAGCCTTTCAGGCTGGTCGAAGGCGCCGTAGCGGGCGGCGGCGAGAACATGGTAGTCCGGGTGGAATACCGCGGCGCCGGAGCTTCCCGGAAAACCGAAATAGACGATCATGCCTACGCGGACCTTGACATAGGCGGCGGCGAGGCCTTTTGGGCGGAGAAGATGCAGATCTTTTCAAGCGTCGACGCCGTCGATTACCGTGTAAGCGCCGCGGGTTCCTTTTACCTTGACGGCGTCGAAATCAAGGTCAACCAGGGCGATACCCTGGCCGCGATTGTAGCGAAGATAAACGATTCCCCCGCGCCTGTTAAGGCCTATATCGATCCCCAGACAAGGGGCCTCGCGCTGGAAGGCACCAACGCCCACCTTGTCCGCGCCGAAGACCGCATCGACGGCGTTAACCCCGAGGTTCGTGTACTGCGCGACCTGGGCATCATCCGCGGAAACATGGAGAATAACGCCCCCAACTGGAGCGGCTCGGCGCGGGTCTACGGCGGTTCGGTTTTCGATATGGTAATACGCCTGCGGGACGCGCTGTACCGGGGAGATCAGGACTTTACGGGCAGCCAGGGTATCGGCGGAATGGATTTGGCCCTGGGCAACCTTAACGCCCGGATTGCCCAGACAGGAAGCCGCCAGGAGCGGGCGGAAAGCGCCTGGGAACGGCTCAACCAGGAAATTCCCAACGTAAACGCGAGCCTGGCAAGGGAAGAATCCCTTGATTTCGCGGACGCGGCGACGGAGCTTAAAATGATGGATTTTGCCCACAAAGCAAGCCTTCAGACCGCCGCCCGTATACTGCCGACAACCCTGCTGGATTTTCTGCGCTGAAACGGTTATAGTAGCACCTTGATTAGACTAAAAAGCGGGATAAATAAATGAAGAATTTACCGCAAAGATCGCCAAGATTACGCAAAGGACACAAAAAACACGGTTTTCTTTGCGAACGCGAACCTACGGTTCGATGCGTCTTCTTTGTGCCCTTTGCGGTTTCTCTTAATTAAACGTTTTAGTCTAATCAGCCTACCAGGAGGAAAAATTGTGAAGGTTGCGACGAAAGCTTACGGCCCCGTTGATGTTGACGAACGTCAAAAGATCAGCTTTCCCCAGGGTCTCTTCGGCTTTGAGACATTCAGGGAATATGTGCTTCTTGACGCGGAACGGCAGCCCTATTACTGGCTCCAGTCAATAGACGTGGAGCAGATTGCTTTTATTCTGGTAAACCCCTTTCTTTTCAGGTCCGATTACGAAGTAAACATCGGCAATGACGAGCTTGCGGAGATCGGCATCTTTTCCCCGGAAAAGGCCCTTATTTTTTCCATAGTAACCATTCCCGCGGACGGCGGCCCCATGACAGCGAATCTCCAGGGGCCCCTTATAATCAACAGGGACACCCGCGCAGGCAAACAGGCCGTCCTTACCGATCCCCGCTGGAATACCAAACACGACATCATGGCCGAGCTTTTAGCCGCGAAGGCGAGGTAAGGGCCATGCTTATACTTTCAAGAAAGGTCAATGAAAAGATAATGATAGGGGATGATATCTCCGTCTCCATTATTGAGGTTCGCGGCGATCAGGTTCGAATAGGCGTGGACGCTCCAAAAAAAGTCAAAGTGTTCAGGCAGGAAGTGTTTGACGCGATAAAGGCCGAAAACAAGGCGGCGGCGGAATCCGCGCCGGTATTTCCGGAGCTGGATTTCGGCGGAGCAAGCCGCGAGCCCCTGTAATCGGGGCTACTTTGCGGCCGGCTCGTCCTTGTTGCTCTCGTAGATCGCGTTAAAATCCGCCGCTATTTTTTTGAAATAACTGATAAGGGAAGGATCAAAATGGGTTCCGCTTTCTTCGGTCATTTTCCTTTCGGCAACTTCATGGCTTAAAGCCGGCTTGTAGCTCCGCTCCATTCTGAGCGCGTCGTACACATCGGCAACGGTGACAATGCGGGCCGCAAGCGGTATCATCTCGCCCTCAAGCTTGTAGGGATACCCCGCGCCGTCCCACCGTTCATGGTGGCAGAGGGCGATATCCTTGGCCATAGGGTTGGGATACGTTGAAAGTATGTATCCGCCGTTAATCGTGTGTTCCCGCATTATCGTCCACTCCCAGTCGGAAAGGGGGCCTTCCTTGTTGAGAATATCATCGGGGGTGCCTATTTTGCCGACATCGTGCATGGATGCCAGAAAGCCGATGTTGTCGATGTAATCCGCGTCTATTCGTTTGTACGCCGGATCACGGCTGTGGTAAAGTTCCTCCGCCAGCCGCTTCGAATAAAAATTGACCCTGGTAATGTGTTTTCCCGTATCATTATCCTTTAGTTTTGAAGCCTCGAGGAGGCTTAGGAAGACCGCCCTGAGAAGCTGCTTGTTTTCCTCGGTAACATCG
>JAISAK010000103.1 GCA_031266695.1 Treponema sp. | reverse complement strand
GGAGAGTCCCCAAAAAAGGACTCAAAGTAACGATCAAAATTGCTCATAGCGTTTTGGATCGCGTCAGGACGATACATGGTTACAGCTTTCATAGTATATCTCCTCTATGTCGGTCCGGCAGAATACAGCGGAAAGAAGCTTTAGGTCCAACGGACTTGCTTCGGCGGACCCGGGTTTGGGTTTTAGACCCACGCCCTATGGCGTCCGCAGGACCTGTGGTTTGCGAACCCTTGGTTCAACCTCGCAGATCCCTTTCCCTTTCTGTCGACATTTATATATAAGCATGAACCGTGCCAAGTCAGAGAAATAAATTTCAAATTCGCCGTATTTTCCCCGGAGCCGCTAATTCCTTATAATACAAAGAATTAGCTTGCAATGGCCGGCGTTCCCAATCCGGCGTTTCCACCGGCTTGTTCCAAAAACCGAAAGCGAAAACCAAAAGCTGTGTCCCTCCGAACCATTGCCGGGTTTCACCATATTCAAAAGGGACAAAAACACCTATTTGTATCATTTTGGCCTTTTGTAATGAGTCTTATTGACACAATCCGGCGCCAGGATTCCGGGGTTTAAGCGCGGGCCTATAATCCGGTTTTTGGCGTCCCGGCCGGGGAACCTGTTTTTGACCCACGGATAAAAAAGTAAATGACGCCGCCCGGCTGTCCGGGCATTGCGATTTTCCCCGTTTCAAGCCATATTTATTATAGATGACTCCCAATCAAGAAGACGCACTTTACGAATTCCTCATGAATGTTACCGAGCCTTTTACTCTGGAGGACGTGACCGCCTTTGTTCAGATGCTTGAGTCCGGAAGAAACAACAAGCTGGCAATGGAGATTGCCGCGCTGATTGATTCCCGAAAAGTCGCCTTCCATCTGGACAACCGCCGGTGGGTTTCACGGCGGGGCTGCTTTGAGCCGGTTCCTTTTGTTGTTAACCCCACGCGGCTTGAACTTCTCAACGGAATCCTTATTCCCGGTCACCGCTGTGTTCCTTTTGTAAATACGAATGTGCTGCCCCAGGAATATGTTTTTCTCTGGAAGGGAACGGTCATTCCCTTTACTACCACCGAAGGCCCGCCCGAAGAATTTTATCCCTATTACTGCATGTTTGGAGAAGAGTACGCTCCCCAGTATGTTGCGCGGGACAACCCGGAAAATGAAAACGCCTTTAACTGCGATCCCTACGAGGATCCTCCGGAAGTTTCTATTCATACCCTGGATATGCGGAATATCTACCGGGAAACATCGTTTGTACCCGGAGATCGATTCGTGGCGCGGACAAAGGATTGGAAAAACGGGGTTTTTGAGCTTGAGAAGGTGGGAAAGGACGAGTGGTCCCAGCCGGAATTGTCCACCTGGTTTGAAGCGGCCGAGGGGGGGTTTGAGGACAGTTTCGCCCTTTTGGGGCCCGGAGCTTCAACGGAAGAGCAGATTGCCTACGCGTACTGGTTCGGGGGTAAGCGCATGCGGGAAGTGCCCGCCTATTCCCTTGAGGATTTTCTTTATGAGAAAACCGACCGCATCGAAATTGTTCCTTACGGCATAGAAACCCGCTTCTGGTTCGTGGGAAAGGAGATTCCCGACAGCAAGAGCCTTGAGGGTACCGTCGTTCCGCCGGATCGTACCCTGGTGGAAGATATTCTTTTCAAGAAAAATGTCCCCGTCTCCGAATACGTGATCTTGTCCTATGTCCGGGACGCGCTGTTTCGTAATGAAAAGGATATCGGCAATGTTATCAACCGTATTATTCCCCCGGTGATTCGCCTTGAAGAGCGGGATTGGGATATTCTTGCGGATTATGTTTCCGACGCAATGGAAGACCTGGGGAAGCACTACTCTATCTTTGCCGATCAGAGCATGGGGTCTCTGCGGCAGCGGGTCGGAGAACTGCATACCGCGGTATTAGATCTGGCGGCGCGGCTGCAGAAAGGGGACATCGATCCGTCCTGGCTGCCCAAGCATACCTTTATTGTACTTTCCCAGATTCAGGGTCATGCCGCCGGGGTGCTTGAAGATCTTGATTCCGAGGAGACGCCGCCGGAATCGGAACTTGAGGCGATGGATAATGCCCTTGACAGCATGATCGAAACCTACGGTGACATAAAAGAATTTATCGACGACGCCCTGGATAATTTCAGAAAAAACAATCTTTCCGTAGTACGGGGGAACACGGATAATTCCGCGGAAGACGCCTGGCACACGGTACAACTCAGCCTAAGCGGTACGGGCGTCTGGCGCCGGGCGATTATTCCCAATTCTTCCAGTCTGGAAGAATTGTACCGGCTGATTCAGATCTGCCTTGGCTGGAAGGACGATTTTCGTTGCCGTTTCAGCTGTGAAGGAGACGAGGGCGGCAAAAGCGAATTAGGGGTAAAAACAACAATCGCCGAACTCTGTGATAAGGGAATTGGCGAATTTCTCTGCGAGTACGGCACAAGCTGGAACATACGGATTATTCTGCTTTCCCCTTATCGGCCGGGAAAGGATGAAACAATTCGCTGTGTAGCCGGCGCGGGCGCCGCTCCCCCTGAAGTTATTGGCGGCCCCCTGCGGTTCCGGAAAATCCTGAACGCCCTGGAAACGGGCAGCGGCACGGAAAAACAGGCTGCCCTGCATGAACTGGGGCCGGATTTTGTTCCCGAATTATTCGATATGGAGCAGTGTAACCGGAATCTTAACTCCGTGTACCCAATAAAAAACTATGAGCAAAAATAACGAAGCAAGCCTTTCCACCCTGCTTGAACGCGGCGGTGTTTACTATAACATCCCCGGCGCCAAACCCCGGGAAATTCTTACCTGTTTAAGCGAAGCCCTGCCGGATTTGCCTGCCCTGGACAAGACGGAACTCCTCAAGGCGGTGCTTGAACGCGAATCCCTGATGCCGACCGCCCTGGGAAGGGGCATCGCCCTGCCCCACCCCCGCAGCTCCGTGCTTGGCGCCGGCGGGGAGCCCTTTATGGCTGTCGCGTTTCCGGCGCTGCCGGTTGACTGGGAGGCGCTTGACGGAAAAGAAGTCGACACGGTGATTCTTATTGTATCGGCTTCGTCAAAGCAGCATCTCAATACCCTTTCAAAAATCACTTTTCTCTGCCAACAGGAAAAAATTTATTCCCTTCTTGAAGCGCGGGCCGCCCCGGAAGAAATTATCGCCGCTCTGAAAGAGGCGGAAAACAGCTGGGAATGAGCTTCCGCGCCGCTGAATGGCGGCGTTAAATTGTCAGAGAATACTTAACGGAGAGAGAGGGATTTGAACCCTCGGTACCCTTACGGGTACACACGACTTCCAATCGTGCACCTTCGGCCGCTCGGTCATCTCTCCAGAAACACCTTCCGGAGTTTCAAAATTCGCTTAAATAGTGTCTGTCCATAATGTAGACACATTATGGACAGACCTAAATATACGGAGAGAGAGGGATTTGAACCCTCGGTACCCTTACGGGTACAACGGTTTTCGAGACCGCCCGATTCAACCGCTCTCGCATCTCTCCATATCCGCAGACAAAACCTTTCTAATTTTGTCAGCTTCTTCAAAAATCAACAAGCCCAAGGCAGAGCCTCGGGAGCTTGCAAAAGTACTTTTTACAGGCCGTGATTGGGCCGGTGGGGGTTCATACCCCGTCCGCTCTGCCTCCCCTCGAACCAGAGGTTCGCCGTAAGCAGGCTCTTGGGTTGGTTGATTATACCCTTTTTTATTTTATATTGTCGAGGGGGCGCAAAATACATGCAAGGTAAGATGTTTTTCCCCAGGCGACATGAATGAAATCAACGACCTCCACAGCGGGAGCGCCAAAGCCGTCGTTCACTTACCTGTGGGGAAAAATACATACACGGTAAGATATCATACCCCCTCGGCCTTGCCTGCCCGGCTCCTATGTTCCTCAACTTTGTTCCGTGAACGCCCTTGTTCCCTGACGGATAGTTTTACTCTCTTCGACGATCAACCTTCATTGCAGGAGGCCAGAAGTCGCCGGGTAGGCAAGGCCAAGAGGGTATAAGGTTTTTTCTTAAATGTCTTTTTTATGGATAGGGAAGAGGCCGAGATATGAAGCCGCGCATGGCGGCTTTGCGCTCCCGCGGGGCGGAACAAAGCGCCCCGTCAAGGGGCGTTGTTGAAGCTAAGGTGACAGCGCCCGGCGCCCAGTAACGGTTATAGTACCAGACAAAGGCGCGAAGCCTTCAGGCTGAGCAGCGCGCCGCGGAGAAGATATTCCTTTCATTCGTGGCGCAAGGGGCAAAGTTTATTACTTGAATGTCTTTTTTTACGAA
>JAISAK010000029.1 GCA_031266695.1 Treponema sp. | reverse complement strand
CGCCACCCCCGCCCATTCAAGACAGCCGGGATCGGTAATGATACCCTTCTTTGCGGCCACAACCTTGAGCCAGTCGTCAAGACGGCCGACCATAATTGTACAGACCGGACTCATGCGGGAAATGTCTTTCCCCTCTTTTTGACGCCGCGCCAGCCCGCGTTCCACCGCCTCGGCCACCGCGACGCACTGGGGCACTGTAAAGGATACGGTAGCGTTTACGCTGACTCCCCGGTAGGACAATTCCTCAACCGCCTCAATTCCCGCTTTGGTAACGGGCAGTTTGATGTTGTTGTTGGGGTACAGGGTATCGAAGTATACCGCCTGTTCCACGATGGCCTTTGCGTCCCGGTAGAATTTGGTGTTGGTCTGGATGGAAAGCCGCCCGTTCCTGCCGTTGTTTTTGTCGTAAACCGGTTTCAGCAGTTTTGCGGCATTTACCGTAATCGCCTCTATGGTTTTCCAGGCAATATCATCTTCCGTTGCCGTGGGAAAATCTTTGATGAATTCCGCGATTCCCGGCTTCCAGGTTTCCAGTTCTTTTTTCAAAACCTGTCCCACAATGGTAGGGTTGCTTGTTCCCCCGGTCGCGCCGTATTCAATCGCGGACGACAATTCCGCCGTGGAACAGGAATCGTTCCAAAATTCCGTAGGGCTCACCAGAGTCATCCGGTAAAGCGGTGATTCTTCTTTGCTACCGATCATAAACAGCTCTCCTTAACTATTGTCTTTCGTAACCAGGGCAATGGGCGGGACAATGTTCTCCTTTAAGGTTTCACCTCTCAGAATCTGCGCGGCGGCTTTTACCCCTTCATACCCCTGCACATAGGGCTGGCTGTCAATTGAGAGCGTCATTTTTCCGTCCTTTATAGCCTGCCGGGCATCGGCATTCGCGTCAACGCCGCCGATCAGGATTCCCTGCCGGCCGGCCGCTTCCACCGCTTCCACGGCGCCCAAAGCCATTTCATCGTTGCAGCAGAAAATCGCCTTTGCATCAGGATAGGCATGCAGTAAATTCTGAACGACGTTCATGGCGGTTGCGCGGTTGTAATTGGCCGACTGCGTCGCGAGCAGCCTAACGCCGGGAAACTTTGCGAGGGCATCCCGGGAACCGTTTACACGATCAATCGAAGTCTGCGCGCCGGGAACGCCTTCGATAAGAATAAAACCGCCCGAGCCGCCCATCAGTTCACAGAGTTTTGTCGTAGCCAGAAAACCACCGTCATAATTTTCTATAGCCACAAAGGTTTTCCACATTATCTTGTCGCCGCCGATTTTTGTATTCAGATCCACAATGGGGATACCCGCCTCGTAGGCTTTTTCAACGGCCGGAACAATACCGTTGGTGTCGGACGGAATAATAACCAGGCAATCGGTCCTCCGGGCAATAGCCTGCTCAACCATCTGCATTTGTTCTTCATTGTTGTCCGCTTTGAGCGGGGCGATGGTGGTAAGATTCAGGCCGAATTCCGCGGCCGCCGCTTCGGCTCCCTCCTTTACGCTGATAAAAAACGGGTTGGTAAGGTTTTTCAGTATCAGCGTAACATCCTTACCGCTGCTCTCACTTTTCCCGCCGGCAAAAAGCGCCGCGGGAACCATAAAAACACAGGCAAAAAATACAAAGATTCTTTTCCGCATGTTTTATTCCTCCTGCCTAATTCCGAAATATTTTCAGCCTGAAAAAATCAAGCTGTTTTAAGCTTTTTTCAAAGCTTACATTTTCACAATATCTGCTGTTTTTTCCAGGCGCCGCATGTATTCGATTCCTTCTCCGGCAGCGGTCTCTTCGTCCGGGCCGGGGAGGTATTCCATACTCAGCCAGCCGTCATATCCGCATTGACGCAGGGTTCGCAGCAGCGCTTTGAAATCAATTGTCCCGCTGCCGGGAAACAGCCGTGTGTTGTCGGCCAGATGAACGTGAATTAAGGAATTCCGGTGTTCCCACAGGGCCGCGCACATATCGGTTTCTTCGATGTTCATGTGGAAAGTATCAAGCATCATTCCGACTTTTTCACTGCCCACTTGTTTCAGAAACTTCTCCGCTTCGGCCGCCGTATTCAGGTAGTTGTTCTCATAACGGTTAATTGCCTCAAAGGCGATGCTGCAATTCCTGTCCTTCATGAAAAGGGCAAGCTCTTTTATTGAAGCCTCCAGCAGTTTATAGGAATCCCGGCCGGCTTCCCCCGCGGGCAGGTTCCCGCGCATACTGCCGATGATAACCGGGCACCCAAACTTCTCCGCAAGCTTAATGTGGCCGTGCAGCCTTTCTATGGCCCGGCGGCGTTCCTTTTCGTCGGGGTTGATCAGGCACAGACCGTCAACGCGTTTCGCAAGTCCCGTCGCGATAGCCGCAACCATAACGCCGGATTCTTCGCTTAGACAGGCCAGATGTTCCGCGTCAACATCGGCAGCGTCCCGCAGGTGAATCTCCACGCCGTCGTACCCCAGCTCTTTTGCGCGGGGAAAGAGTTTCTCAAAGCTTTCCCGAAAAAGTACGGGCTCATGTAACGCGGCCCCCGGGGAGGCGCATAAAGCGTACTTAAACATAATTTCACCCTCCTGTTTAACTCAGAAATTTATCAGTCTGCTAACGGTCAAACTGCCTGCTCTCCACCTGGGCGCCGACATTGGAGTAGCCGCTTGACTCAAGTGAATAACCCGCCGCTCTAAGGGAAGGTTTGGAATAAACCGTCCACATTTCAAGCGGTTCGTCAAAGGGATTGTAAAACCAGTGCACGGCGCCCCTGGGTACAAAAATAACATCCCCCGCCTGCTGGATGCTTTCATGATCGCCCACTCCGCCGACTCCCCTGCCGGAAGCGATATACATGACTTCTTCACAATCGTCATGCTTATGCTTGTGGTGTATCGAAGTTTTTCCGTCAAACTTGCTGTACATAAACGAAAGCTCTTTGGAACCAACCGTATCCCGATCTACCATGATGAAACGGGACGCGCCGATAAGATCCGGAATGGGATAATCGAATCCGTTCTTCTCCAGAGTGAGGACATAAGGCGATTTTTCCCGGGCCTCGGTAAGACGCTTTTCTTCTTCGGAAGAAATACTGTTTTCTTTCATTGTTGTTCTCCTATTGTTTTGCCTAATCAGTCTGCTAGTAATTTCTGAATTCCCTAAAAGCTTCCCACA
>JAISAK010000002.1 GCA_031266695.1 Treponema sp. | reverse complement strand
AACGAGGCGGCCGGAAACGTCTCGATGCTTTTCGGCATACGGGGCCCCGCCTTTACCCAGATTACCGCCTGCGCCTCCGGCACCGACGCGCTGGGGCAGGCTCTGGATCTTATCCGCAGCGGCCGCTGCGACGCAGTGGTCGCGGGCGGAACCGAAGCCTGCATTGTGCCCTTTTCCGTCGGCAGCTTCCAAATGCTCAAGGCCCTTTCCACCAAGCGCTGTAATGAGCCGGAAAAGGCTTCCCGCCCCTTTGACGCCGACAGGGACGGCTTTGTCATAGGCGAAGGCGCGGGCGTCCTAATTCTTGAAAGCGAGGAACACGCGAAAAAGCGCGGCGCGGAGATTCTCGCCGAGCTTGCCGGTTACGGCGCAACCGCCGACGCCTACCATATCACCGCGCCCGACCCCTCCGGCGAAGGCGGCGGCAAGGCAATAAAGAAGGCTCTCGCGGACGCCGGGATGAATCCCGGGGAGATTCAATATTACAACGCCCACGGTACATCCACGGAGATCAACGATCCCACCGAAACAAAGATGATCAAATACGCCTTCGGGGATCACGCGTACAGGATGAAGATTTCAAGCATCAAGAGCATGACCGGCCACTGCATCGCGGGTTCCGGCGGCCTTGAGGCAATTGCCTGCATACTCGCTATCCGGGAAGGTTTTTATCCGCCCACAATCAATCTGGAAAATCCCGATCCCGAATGTGATCTGGATTATGTGCCCAACAAGGTGCAGTACGGGGAGATCAACGCGGCGGCCTCGGGCTCCCTCGGTTTTGGCGGGCATAACGGCGTAGTGGTCTTCAGAAAATATCCGAAGAATGGGGTATAA
This sequence comes from Treponema sp., assembly GCA_031266695.1. Lineage (GTDB taxonomy): Bacteria > Spirochaetota > Spirochaetia > Treponematales > Breznakiellaceae > JAISAK01. The sequence goes on along the minus strand of JAISAK010000002.1, from coordinate 2,558 downwards.
AAGCAAATGAGTAACAGAGACGAGATAGAAGCGCTGCTGCCCCACCGGGCGCCGTTTTTGTTTGTTGATGAGCTGGTGAGCGTCGATAAAGATCGGGTTACCGCGCGCCATATATTCACCGAAGATGAATTCTTTTTTAAGGGACATTTCCCCGCTTACCCGGTTGTGCCGGGGGTTATTCTGGTTGAAACTATGGCCCAGTCAGGGGGCGCGGGTCTGCGAAAGCTTGGCATTCTTGGGGACGATTCGCTTTTCTTTCTGGGCACCGTGGACAAAGTAAAATTCCGCCGGCAGGTGCGCCCCGGCGACGAGGTGCGCTCGGAAATTGAAAATCTCCGCGTTTCGCCCCGCATGATCCGGCAGGCGGGTAAAGCCTATGTGGGAGGCGAGCTTGCGGCGGAGGCCGAGTGGATGTGCCTTGTTGCAAGCGGCAAAGAAAGCGCCGGCCCGCAAAACAAGGAAGGCAGGGAAGCAAAGAATGATAATTAAACCAATGGTTCGGAATAATGTGTGTATTAACAGCCACCCAATCGGCTGCGCCGCCCTGGTACGACGCCAGATTGAATACGTGGAAAAGATTTTCGGTACGGCGGACGCGGCAAAAACGCCGGACCCGGCGGCCGGCCCCAGACTGGCGCTTGTCATCGGCTGTTCCACGGGCTACGGCCTTGCAAGCAGGATTGCCGCGGCTTTCGGCTACAGAGCGGTTACGGTGGGCGTCTCCTTTGAAAAACCCGCAACCGAGTCAAAGCCCGGAACTCCCGGCTATTACAACAACATCACCTTTGAAAAGGAAGCCACCGAAGCCTGCCTGGTTTCAAAGACCCTCAACGGCGACGCTTTTTCGGACGCCATGAAGAACGAAGTTATTGACTCCGTTAAAGAAGCGGCGGCGGCGGCAAAGATCCCCCCGCTGATCGATCTTGTCATCTATTCACTGGCCTCACCGGTGCGGACAGACCCGAAAGACGGGGTTATGTACAAATCGGTAATCAAGCCCATCGGACAAGCCTATTCGGGGAAAACCATTGATATGATGAGCGGAAAATTCATTACCGCAAGCGCCGGGCCCGCCACGGAAGAAGAGATACGGTGTACCATCAAGGTCATGGGCGGCGAGGACTGGGAGTTGTGGATCGACGCGCTGGACAAGGCGGGCATTCTTGCCCCTTCGGCAAGAACCGTGGCCTATACCTACATCGGCCCGGAACTTTCCTGGGCCATCTACAAGAACGGAACCATCGGCAGGGCAAAGGAAGACCTTGAACGCGCCTGCCGGGAAATCAATAAAAAATTCGCGGCCCCGGCGGGCGGCGCGGCGGCGGGGGACAATAAAGCACGGAATGGCGCTTCACGGCGCGCCTGGGTTTCGGTTAACAAGGCCCTGGTAACAAGGGCAAGCGCGGTAATTCCCATTATCCCCTTCTATGTTTCGTGCCTTTTCAAGGTGATGAAGGAGATGGGCCTCCACGAAGGCTGCATTGAGCAGATAACCAGACTCTACCGGGAACGGCTTTACGGCGCCGAAGCGGCGAAGGATCCGGCAAAGGTTCCGGTTGACGGCGGGGGACGCATCCGTATCGACGATTGGGAAATGCGGGAAGATGTGCAGAAGGCAGCGCTGGCGCGCATGGACAGCGTCACCGAAGAGACCCTTCAAACCGCAACCGATATTGCGGGCTTCAAGCACGATTTCCTTGAAGCGCATGGCTTTGACGTGGCCGGCGTTGATTACGAGGCCGATGTGGATCCTTCGAAGGTTGTATGACTCATTGGGGAGGCAGAGCGCGAACCGGTGAGTGGGTTCTTGGTATGTACCCTTCGCATACAATCAAGGATAATAATTGCATAATGGAATCATCCGCAAATCCCGCTTTCATCATCTCTTCTAGTATTGTACGTGCTTCATTAAATCTGTATTGCAAATAGAAATTAAGGGATTTTAAAAAAAGGATATCCTGCCGGTCAGGTTCTATGGCAAGGGCACGATTAATAATCTGACCGGCAATAATAAAGTTTTTTTCATCCATAAGGCTTTCTGCCTGGTTTACAAGCTGTGCAACATTAGTAATTTTGAAATAAAGTACGTCAAACGGCACATAATCGAATTGTTCTTCCAATTCTTCATACCCTTTTTTAGCAAGTCTTATCCTGTAAGTTCCTTTTTTCACGTCACCCAGGATAAATCTTCCCTGTATATCAGAATCTGCTATTTTCTTATCATCTAAAAAGACTGCAACGCCGCTTACCGGGTTACTCTCATAATCATAAATCATCCCGTACATAATACTCTCATCGCTTAATCGTTTAATAGAACGCCCGGTTTGACAGGAAACAAGAAAAATTCCTAATTCAAATATAAATAATACTGTTTTTAAACTATTTTTTGCTGATCTCATAGGATCTCCCGTTAATTAATGCAAGGATCGCACCACTCTCGGCAATTGTATAGCACATATCATTATATTCACCAAAGGAGAGTTTTAAAATATCTCCGGTTTTGGTATCTTTTACATAAACCATTGGTTCCCCCGTATTATTGCTTACCGTACCTATAT
>JAISAK010000205.1 GCA_031266695.1 Treponema sp. | reverse complement strand
GCGCGGGCCTCGCAGGCAAGGTTCGCCGTCTCCCAGAGTTCGAAAAATTGCGGAATAAAACCGAGCATAAGGCTGAGGGCAAGACTGAGCCGGCCGCCTTCCCCCGTGCCGCGGGCCGCCGAAGCGCCGCCCGGGGGCCCGGCAAAAAGACCGCGCACCGCGGTTTCAAAGCGTCCCAGGGAGCGGCGCAGTTCCCCCGTGGTGGTGGTCGCGAAGAGCAGCGCCCCCGCCGCGAAGGAGACGATAAGGCAAAGGCCGGAAACAAGAGCGGCGGGCAGTTTTTCAACCCGCAGAAAGGGCGGCCTGAAGCCGGCTGTTCTGAAAACGGCAATAAAGACGGCAAGGACGACAAGCGGCTTCGAACCGCGAAGCAGTTCCCGCGGCCGGATGCGGGCGCCCAGGGCGCCGGCGGCGACGACAAGGGCCGCGGCGGCAAGGCCCGGAACGGAGCTGAAAGCGGCAAGGGAAAGGACAAGGAGGCAGAGGAGCTTTACCCCTGCGGGAAAGCGGTGGAGGGCGCTTGCGCCGCCGCGGTAGGCGAAGGGGGTAAGGTCCGTTTTCAGAGCCATGAGCAGTCCTTTACTTCGGCGTAATTCCGCCGGGGGTCCCGCACACCCCATTCCCTGTTCAGGCGGTCAAGTACGGCGGCGGGCTCTCCGTCGTCGCGTATAAGGCCCCGGTGGAGGATAACCAGGCGTTCCGCCAGGGCCAGGGTCTTTTCAAGTTCATGGGTCAGGATGAGTACCGTCTTTCCGGCTTCCTTGAGGCCGCGTATTATTTCCAGGGTCTGGACAACCCCCGGCCAGTCGAGGTTGGCAAAGGGTTCATCCATAATCACCACGGAACAGCCCATAGCAAGGATGCCCGCCGCCGCAAGACGGCGTTTTTCGCCGCCGGAAAGTCTGCGGGGCGGACTGCGGCGTTTTTCCTCAAGGCCGAAGGCGGCAAGGGCCCTGTCCACCCGTTCCCGTATTTCTTCCTTTGACAAGCCCAGGTTCGAGGGGCCGAAGGCGGCGTCTTCCTCGACGGTTTCGCCCACTATCTGGGCGTCCGGGTCCTGAAAGACGAGTCCCGTTTCGCGCCGTATCGCCGCTTCCTGTCTGCCCGCGGGCAGCCCCCGAAAAAGCACTTCCCCCTCGCTGGGCTCAAGAAGTCCCGCGATAATCCGCATAAGCAGGGTTTTTCCCGATCCGTTGGAACCCGCGATTAAAAGACATTCTCCCTCCCGGATATCAAGGCTGACCCGGCTGAGGACGGGAGCGGCGGCGCCGGGGAAGGTCTTTGAGACATTCCGCAGAGAAAACAAAACTTCACCCTTCATGGAAGGCCTTCGTCGGAAGGACTTTACCGGAAGGCGCCCTCCGGGGCGGTAAATCATTACGCATAACGGATAAGCCTCACGCGGAAAGGAGATCCCCCGCGGCCCTGCGCAGGCGGGGCGCGACGAGAATCGCGAGGATTCCCTTGAGGAAATCGCCGGCGATAAAGGGAACAAAGCCCCCGGCAATTACCGCCGGCCAGCCGCGGCCGGTGCTGAATTTGAGCCAGGCAAGGCCGGGAAGGTACACGACAAGGAGCCCCGCAAAGACGGCGGCGGCGATAACGGGGAGCGGTGTTTTTCTGTCCGGCCGGGGCCGGCCGGCGATAAGGCCCGCGGTAAAGGCCGCGAGGGGGTAGCCCGCGAGGAAGCCCCCGGTGGGGCCGATAAGGCGGACGATACCCCCGGAGGCGCCGGCAAAAACGGGCGCGCCGATTATACCCGCGGCAAGGTAGAGGCCGGCCGCGGCGGCGCCGGGGACGGGCCCCAGGACTAATCCCGCGAGCAGGGCAAAGAGGTTCTGCAGTACAATGGGAACCGGCGAGAAGGGCAGGGGAATTGAGATAAAAGTCCCCGCCGCGATAAGCGCGGCAAAGAGGGCGGTAAGGGTAAGGCCGGTAAGGGCGCGTCTTTTTGCCGGGCCCGAAGAACTTTTTTCCATCATGGAATCCTATTTCTGAAATCCTGTTTAAAGAAAGATAATTGACGCCGCACCGGGACTGAACGGCAGGGTTCCCTTTTCAGTCCCTGTTTTGACAAGACAGCGGCCGGCGCCGTCTGTTCCGGCGTAGGTTCCCCGGGCAAGGATTCTTTCTTCCCCTTCCGGCTTTTCATCTGTAAAGCGGTAATCCTCATGACGGGGATCAATCACCGCCACCCTGCCGCCCAGGCCCTCGGCAAGGGAATTCCATTCTTTCGCCAGGCCGCGGTTTTCATAAGCGCCGGCCGGGGCATACTCTTTTTTCAGATCCTCAAGCTCGTCGAGGATCGCCGTAAGCGTTTCCCGGCGCGAAACCTTGCGGCCCAGGATTTCCGCGCAGCTTGTAATTCTGCCGGAAGGAACCGGGTTATTGACATTGACGCCTGCCCCGCCGGCAAGCCAGGTAATCTTGTCCCCTTCGCCGGCAAGCTCCGTCAGGACGCCCGCTATTTTCCGCTGATCAATGTAGACATCGTTGGGCCAGCGGAGCAGGGCTTTTTTTCCGCAGATCCGGCCAAGGGCTTTTGCGAGGGCGATCTGGAGAAGCATGGCCGGGAGGGCGTAATCGGCCAGGGCAAGATTGGGGCGTTCCAAAAGGCTGAAAAAAAGCCCGCCCTGGCGCGACGCCCAGGTTCTGCCGTTCCGCCCCCGGCCGGCGCTCTGTTTTTCGGCGCAGACCACCGTACCCCCCGGCAGCCCCTGTTCGGCAAATTCCCTGGCGCGATCCATAGTGCTTCCGGTACCGGAAAAATAACGGAAAAGATTTTCCCTTCCGCCGAATTCCCAGGGGTAAAGAAAATCGTTCTCCCCTGTTTCAAGGGCATACCCCTTTTCCGGAGTCCTGACCGGATACCCCGCCCCCGTCAGGGCCTGAATGTTTTTCCAGACGGCAACCCGGGAAACGCCTATTGTGTTTGCCAGGAAAGTACCGGAAACCGGGCTTCCCTCCCTTCGGCGCAGTTCCCCCAGAATAAGAGCCCGGACGGAAGGCCCCCGGACATTTTTTTGCCTGCCCGGTTTTTGGTTAACCATCATAACAAACAAGTTAACGTAAAATTAGTACTTTGTAAAGACTAATTTGCAGGATAACTCTAATGAAGAATTTAACGCAAAGGACGCAAAGCATAGACACTCTCAAAGATTTTCCCTTGGTTTTCTTTCTTTGCGTTCTCTGCGTAAATTGACAAAATCCGTAGGATTTTGTCTTGGCGTCCTTTGCGGTTTCTCTTATTGGGTATGGTTGATCGTTATACTTTTTATGTTATAGTATAAAGATGATTTTAAAGGAGTAGTTATGGACGCGGTTATTGAAGAGCTGGGA
>JAISAK010000203.1 GCA_031266695.1 Treponema sp. | reverse complement strand
CTCACACATTTCTTGTTGTCTGGGGGTAGAGTTGCCGACTGTTTTCTGTAAATCTTCCAGTTTTGCTTTTGCCTCTTCCAGTTTAGGAATCGATTTATTAAGCTCAAGCGTGATGAAAGCCATAAGTCTTGAGACTGGTAGATTTGACGGATTTTCCATCTTCTCTCTTAGCTTATTAACTTGCGCGTTAAGCGCTTCAAAATCAGCTATGATTTTTTCTGATTTTTGAGATTGCACATCGCCGTAATCCGGCGTTTCTTCTTTCAGCCTTTTCAGCGCCTCTTTAAGGTCGTTTGCCTGCTTTATGCTTTTCGCCGCGTTTTCGATAATCCCCGCGAAAAAATTAGATACCGGCCTTACGGAAGCGGAAAAGCTTTCCCCCAACGCCGATTTAAGGTTATCTACGCTTTCCCTGAATTTTTCATTGGACATAAAGGCGTCTTTAATCGCGCCGCCGATTGCCTGAACGGTTTTAATCCCGGCGGCAAGACCTATAAGCGCGGGGGATAACGACTTTGCAATATTGGCCCCCAGCTTTTTCGCCTGGTCTGCGGTTTGCTTAAAGCCTTTGTTTATCCCGTTAAAAAATCCCTTACCCGCATATTCCCCCGCTTCCGCAATTTCCCGCGCACTGTTCCGCAACTCCACCTGCTTTTTTATCAGCTTATCGTATATCGCTACCTCTTTTGATTCTTCCCCGCTTACTTCGGCTATCCGGTTCCGCACGTTAATCAGCACGTCAAGGTATCTCTGGGCGGCGTTAAGACGCGCCTTGGACGCTTCCTGGGAGGTCATTGAGCCTGTTTTTTCCGCTAGGGCAATGTTTTTTAGCTCCACATTGTAGTCGAATACGGCCTGTGTGCTGCCCCTAAAGGCGTTAATGGTTTCGGCGTTTGATTTTTTCGCCTCCACTTCAATAGCTTGTACCGCCTTTTGCGCTTCCACGGCCCCTTTTTTGAGATCATCGATATTAAGCTGTATTTTAGCCTCGATTATTCCCGCGTTTTCTGTCATTGACTTCTCCTTTTTCAATATCGGCCAGAGGTTAATACGCGCCCGTTTACGCGGGCGGTTCCGTTATTCGCATGATCCGCTGTTTTCATTTTCCATCGGGCCTTCGTTTTCAACCCGTTCCCTCCGCTCGGTTATGATGTCGATGTATTTCCCGGTGCCGTTAATCATAATTGTTATTTTCCCGTAATCTATCTTTTCCGCGTTTTTTCTTATCCGTTCAAGATGTTTCGCCGTCAGTATCATATCGCTGTATTTTCACCTCAAAGACGGATCGCTTCGGTACGCGGCCGCCGTTCGCGTATGAAGGCTGTTCCGGATCCGTGGGCGCCCCGTCCCGCTCCAGATAATCCAGCAGCGCCAGATAATAACGGTGGGACAAGGAGTCCGGCATAACGACGGCGGTCTCAACAGCGGCTTGCCGCAAGGAATTTAAGATTGAAAAAGCCAGCTTTCCGTCCTTAACAACTAAATTACGCATGGCTTCCCTGAGCTTCCCGGCGGCGTGCGCAAGCCAGGGTTCGTAACGCGCCATGTCGGAAAGCGTGTAGTCGATTTTAAGCGGAACCTCCAGGTGTTTCCAGCGTTCCCAGTTTTTATTTCCGGGAGGCAGCTTCCCCCGCAGATAACGGACGAGGGCCAGGGTGTGGTACGTCAGGGCGCAGTCGCCGGGTATGGCTTTTCTTTCAAAAAGAGCCTCAACCAGGGCGCAGGTAATATCAAGCGCGTCCTCCGCCCCAGTGACGGCGGCTGGCTCCCGAACCGCCGCCCCCATTTCCTTGAGTTCTCCGGGGCCGGGTTCCCTGCCATCTCTTAAACAATCCAGAATTACATCAAGAACTTTTCTGTCAAGCCGGGTCATTCGTCCTCCTCCTTCCGGGTTCCGGCCCCGGACGTATCTTTGTTGTTGCCGAACACGGCGGATAGGATGGACAGGGCTTCCTTCGAAGGGAAGCCGCCGGCCTGATCTGTTTTTTCGGCGGGCCTGCCGTCAATCCTGTCCCATCGGTAATTAAGCGCCGCTAAATCTTTATTGACCGTAGCCATTTCTATGAGCGCCTCTACCAGTTCCGTTCTGCCGGTTTTCCCGTTTTCCTTTTTTTTCGCCAGTTCCTTTTCCAGAAGCTCGGTCAAGGATTTCCCTTTCCGGGGCCTTCCGGCCCGGTTAATGAACTGCGGATTTTCCGCGAACCCTCGTGCCATTTTACCGTTCTCCTTGTTTTACAATGGGGTATCTATTCCGCCCTGGACTGTCCGGGGCTTCAAACAGCGGCCCGTCTGAAACATAGCCGCCTTCCCGCAATGCCCGGTCTATGTCCGTCCAGGACTTCGCTACAACCGCCAGACCGCCCAGATCCCGGATCTCCGCAAGGAACTGTTTCTGCTCCGGGGAGAGCCGTCCGTTCTGGGCCTTGCACTCAACGGCCAGGAACCGGCCTCCGGGGAGAAGCCCTAAAATATCGCTGCTACCAATCTTGCCAAATCTATACCATTGCCCCGGACGTATTTGAACGGAACCAACGCTATTCCGCCAGTGATAAATACCCCGGACTTGCAGATACCGCAAGCAGCCAGTCAGAATGTGGCCTTCAGACGTTCCCCGCTTCACCATATCGCGGGCTCCTCTACCGGCACGGCCAGGGATTCGGGCAGGTTCGGAGCGGATATATTGGTCTTTATTTCCGGTGTTTTCGGGTGGTTTTCGGAGTAAAGCTGTAAAGGCTCCCTATAGGATGGCTTTACTGCTTTACTTCTCCACTGCCCCCGGCAGGGGTTCTCAATCAGACCTGTACCCTTCATTTTGGAAAGAAGATCATTAACCGCCTGCTTGCTCTTTCCTACTGCCTCTATGATCTCCCCGGCGCTCCAGTCCCGCGCCTCGCTTTTCAGTAGGTCTATGATCTGCTGTTGCGCTTCCGATAGGGCCGGTTTTAACGCTCCCTGCCCGGTGACAGACCAGGAACATATATCGGCGTCCCATGAAAGTGTGAATGACGTGTCCTCAATATCCCTGCCGGTGGCTTTCAATACTGCCTCTCCGGTTCCCCGCTTGCGGGTCATGGTAAGGGTACAGTCCGCCGTGGCGTTTATGCCGGTACTCCCCAGGGCGCTTTCCATGTGATCC
>JAISAK010000177.1 GCA_031266695.1 Treponema sp. | reverse complement strand
TTTTCATCCTCTACCCGGACATGGAGAAAATTTTCTTCTCCGTGATGCTGCACTACGTGCTGAACCGGGGGAATTTCCTTTTCCGCCGCGGGCGGGGGAGGGGGGAGGGACTTTTTCTTTGCGACTACGTTTTTTTCAATGATTAACGAATCGTCGTTCTGTTCCAGCCAGGAGCGGATCTTGCCGCGCGCTTTGGCGGTTTTGACCATGCGCAGCCAGTTGAGATGAGGATGGGCCGATTGGGAAGTAAGAATCTCCACTACCTGCGTGTTGCGCAGCTCGGAGCTTAAGGGAACAATCTGGCCGTCGGCGCGGGCGCCCGCGCAGTGCTCGCCGACAGCCGAATGGATACTGTAAGCAAAGTCGATAGGGCATGAGCCCGCGGGAAGTTCTATCACCTTTCCCTGGGGCGTAAAGACGTAAATTGAGTCCTTTAGAATTTCCCGCTTGATGTCATCAAGGAAAGTCCGGGAGTCCCGCTCCGGCCGTTTTTCGCTTTCGTTTTGTTTCCAGTCTCTGAGGCGGTTAACGATGGAGATATCAAGGGGGCGCACGATTTCGCCGGTTGATCCTTTTTTGTAAAGCCAATGACTGGCAAGGCCGTATTCGGCGATGTGGTGCATTTCCCGCGTGCGGATCTGGATTTCGAGCAGACGCCCCTGATCCCCGTCCGCGCCGCCGGGCAGGGGCGGAACCATAACCGTGGTATGAAGACTCTGATAGCCGTTTGATTTCGGCATGGCGATGTAATCCTTGAAACGGCCGTCCAGGGGTTTCCACAGGCGGTGAACCATGCCCAGAAGGGTATAGCAGTTTTCAATGCCGTCGCAGAGGATACGGATTCCGAAGAGATCAAAAAGATCGCCGGGCGTTTTGTTCCGTTTTCGCATTTTTTGATAAATGGAATAGAAGTGTTTCGCGCGGCTTGAAATATCAATGCCGATACCCGCGGATTCCGCTTCGCCCTTGATCTTTTCCTGCACAGCGTTGAGAAATTCCCGGCGTTCACCGCGCTTGCCGGCGACAATTTCTTTTATCTGCCGGTACACGTCACGGTTGAGGAATTTCAGGGAAAGATCCTCAAGTTCATCCTTGATCCAGGAGATGCCCAGCCGGTCCGCCAGGGGCGCGTAGATGTTGAGACATTCCTGGGCAAAGGGTTTTTGGTTTTCGGGAAGAATTGGATAGTCCGGGGAGAACCCGTCCGCGGAAGGCTCATCCGCGGAGAATCCGCCGGCCGCCGCGGCATCGGCCTTTTCGCGGCCGCCGGCCCTGTCCATGCTGCGCAGGGTGTGGAGTTTTTCCGCCAGCTTGATAAAAATAAACCTGATGTCTTCCGCCATAGCAAAAAGCATCTTTCTGATATTTTCCGCTTCGTGGAGGGTTTTGTTTTTTGCGGAGATATTACCGGCCCTTGCCGTCCCTTCGACAATTCGGGCGGCGCCCTCTCCGAATTCTTCCCGAATGGATTCGACGGAGACGGCCTCCCGGGGAAGACCGAAAAAAAGCAGGGCGGCAATGAGGGTATCCGTGTCAAGGTTGAGGTCCGCGAGGATAGAAACGATTCCCAGCGCGCGGGAAAGCCGCGCGGGCGTATGAAGAGCGGCCTCCCCGGGAGTCGGGCCTTGTCCGGCCGGAGTTTGGGGGGATCTGATTAACGCCAGGGCTTCGAGGACGCGTTTCCGTTCCCGGTCTTCGCGGGAACCCAATTTTTCCATGAGGGAACTATACACCATAAATTTCCTTCAAGGTCAGCCGCCACAATTTTAAAAACGGATCAATCTCCGCACGCACCCGCTTGAGGAAGCCCGTGTCCGAGGCGGGCGGGCGGCGCCCTCCGGCGCCGGCGCAATCGGGGAAGTGGGCCCAGAGGTAGTCGCAGTCGTCAAGGAGCGTCTCCAGCTTTTCCGCATCGGCCTCCGCTTTGCCGGTGAGAATGGCCCGCAGCAGGGTAAGGCGATCCTCTTCCCGCCCGATGAAGGCGGCAAGGGCATTCTGCGGCGCCTGCCCGGTTTGCCGCGCCGTATCCGCCGCGCCGGGACGCCGCGCCGGGACGCCGTTTTCTCCCGCTTCAAGCATGCCCAGAACGTCTTCCATCTTTGCCGTTTTAATTCCCAGGGGCAGCCCCGTGCTATTAATATCGAAGATTCTGGGATCCGCCGCAAATTCCTGCTCAAAGAGGCTGCGGTAGTTCCGCAGGGCGGGGCTGCTCCGTACCGGAAGCCCCGATTTTGAGGAGGCGCCGAAGCTTGCCGCGGAAAAAGCGGCATCGGCATTGAGCATGCCCCGGAAACGGTTATGGCGGCGCAGCTTGTCCAGGTGGCCGGGGCTGGAACGGGCATGGTAACTGTCCAGGGTGAAGGAAAAATCTATGCCGCCGGTAATCAGCTTTCCCCGGCCGAGACGGCGGGCAAGCTCTACCGCGGTGAGTCCCACCGAGCCCAGGGGAAGCAGGCTTATCGGGAGCAGCGCCGCTTCTTCAAGGCGTTTAAAAAGGCGCAGGCTTGTCCAGGGAGTTGTAAAAAGAAAAAGTTCCCCGGCAAGAATTTTCCCGGTGGCCGGCAGGGCGGAAAGATCCAGCGCCGCCGAAACCTTCCAGTTTGGCGCGCCGATAAAGTCCCGGAGGTTCCAGTGCTGGCTTTCGAGGATCACCGCGAGATCCGGAACAATACCGCGTTCACGCAGGCAGGGAAGGCAGGTATCGACACAGATAATTCTGAAGGGCCGGCTTTCGGGCAGCCTTACTTTTTCCGCGAAACGCCACGTCAGATTGTCGAGCAGATCATCAAGAGAAGGGCCCGCGCCCAGAACCAGGATCGGCGCCGAACCATAGCTCAATTTTTCCGCAGAAGGAAAACGCGGGAGGAAGGCCAAATTTCGCAGGGCGTTGCGTATGTAGCGGCGTCCGAGTTTTGCCAGCGTAAGGGCATTGCCCCAGTCCAGGGCAATGTCCCGCCTTAGGGATTCCTCAAGCGAGTCGTATAATTCCGGCGTTAGCCGCCATCCTCCTGTAAGGCGGACAGGCTGAATCCGGCGGAAACGGCGGGGGCCCCAGCAGTTCCGTACAAAGGCGCAGAGCGCCCCGCCTTCCCTGATATTTGTATATTTAAACCGCGGATTGTTCCCAAGCGCCGGGCCCATAGCCTTGAGCGAAAATTCAAAAAGCTGTTCATCGATCTCAAGACAGAGCAGGGCGGAGTTGGAGACGCCTTCCAGCTTCGAAAGAAGCAATTCCAGCCCATAGCCGAAAAGCGGGGAAGGGCAGAGGTAGAGGGTTCTTTCAAGAAGAGGCAGAGCCTCCGCCAGCCGTTCCGCCTGGCCTATGGGGTCAATGATCGAGAGGAGATTCTTCCCTTTATAGGATACGGAAAAACCGCGGCGGGCTTCAACCCGCCTGGGCCTGTCCCCCGGGACCGCGGATTGAAGTTTCTCCTCCCGCCCATCCCCCGGCATGGATTAATCGCTTAGGGGCATGAAATAGCGGAAGAAGGTTTCAAAGAAACGGTCTTCCATCTTCTTGCTGTTGAGGAAATAACTGCGGATCGTCTGTTCGGTCATGTAGGAAAGCCAATAGGACGAAACCATTGATTCAATGCCTTCAATGCTGGATTCTTCGGCGGCAATTTCTTCGGTGGGGTAGAGAACAAGTACATTGCTGCCCTGAACCAGCGGCTCCGAAGGGGTATTGACGGGAGTGGAAAAAGCGGTTTTCCAGAAATTTTCATCGACATAGGAGCCGGAAAGCTCATTCACCGGGAAGGAGGAAAGGGAGGTGTACAAGTCGACATTCCCGTAATTGACGGGCAGCGGGCCGAAACTGCGTTTTTCAATGCCCCGCTGATAGACGGCTTCGTTGAAATCGAATTCCTCCACCTGGCCGATAAAGGCGCGGGCCTGCTCTGTTGCCCAGTCTTCCATGCGGCCCCGTTCAAATTCCCGGATATAGGAACGGACTTTTTCAATGACGGAGGAATCGTCAAAATCGGAGTTTTGAACCGCGTCTTCCACCCGGAAGAAAGCCCAGCCGGAACCGAGGTTTATCACATCACTGTATTCACCCTTTCCGAGGGCCAGAAG
>JAISAK010000161.1 GCA_031266695.1 Treponema sp. | reverse complement strand
CCGGCCAGGCTGTCGGTCCAGGCAAGGCCCACCGCGCGTATGGCGCCGCTTTTGACATCGGTCTCTATATCTACCGACATAACTCTGAGGCCCGCGCGGAACGGCGGATTCCCGCCCCTTCCCCCGGACGCGGGTACTTCGTCTTCGGGCGCGGAGAATTGGGGGTTACGGATTATCAGGCCTACCCTGCGTCCCGGCGCGGCCTGCCCGCGGATAACCACGGGGCCGCGAAGGTGTTTTTCGGCAAGAAAAAGATCCGCCGGTTTTGTATCCGCGTCGGGGCTTTGAATACCGGCGTTCTCCAGCAGCCCCGCCGCCCGCGTCCTGTCGGCGTAACGGGAAAAAAGCAGACGGCGGAATTGTTCCGTACCGGAAAAAGGTTTCAGTTCCGCGGGGCCCTCTTCAAATTTCATTGAAGACAGCAGGGACAGCGCGCGGCTCCTGTCCGGTTCAAAAATATGTATATAGGGTTTCCAGCCTTCTTCAATCGCGGCAAAGGATTCGCCGCTTTCCAAACGTCCCACGCAATAAAGCTGATTTCTTTTGATATCGGGATAAGCGTGAACGATGAAGCCGTAAAAAACATCAGGCAAGCCCGCGCTCCGAATCAGGCGGAATTCCGTTGAGCCTGCCCGCTTTTCGCCCCGGTACGCGGCGTAATGCCCCGGGCCTTCGTTTGCGATATTTGAGCATAGTTATATTCTATACTATATTTATATCTATGGCTAATATGTTTGATTACATAGAATGGCGGGGCGATCTGACTTTTGTCCAGTCTCCCTTTAACCCGGTGGATAATATAATTTTTTCCCAGCTTGCGTATATTCCCCTGGACGGCATTGTTCCCGGCCCGGATGAAAAAAAGGACCTTTCCCTTTCACTTGCCGCCGGGCAGTTTGCGAAAAAATTAAGAGAATCCCCCGAGGCATACCGGAACCTCCTTATCTCCGGGGAAGACCCCGATTTCATTAAGGCCCTGGGTTCGGCGGCCCGCTACCAGAGCTGCAGGCTTTCCGCTTACGTCAATCACATTGATATCCTCGCGGAAAAACAGTTTTCCGCTCTCTGCATCAAACTTGGCGACAACACGGCCTACCTGGCTTTCAGGGGAACCGACTCAAGCCTTGTCGGCTGGAAGGAGGATCTCAACATGAGTTTCAGCCGGACGGTTCCGTCCCAGATTGAAGCTGTCTCCTATCTCGAAAGCATAGCGAAAAAAATTCGGGGCGGCCTGCGTCTTGGAGGTCATTCCAAAGGAGGAAACCTGGCGGTCTACGCCGCGTCTTTTTGCAAGAAACGTATCCGTCCGCGGATTATTGAAATTTACAGCAATGACGCGCCCGGTTTTCACCAAAGCGTTATCACAAGCAAAGGCTATCAGGCGGTCAAAGACAGAATCCTCACCTTCATTCCCCAGTCGTCGGTAATCGGCATGCTTTTTGAACACGATGGCAGCTATACTGTCGTGGAAAGTTCACAGAAGGGCCTTATGCAGCATAATCTCTATTCATGGAAACTGCGCCGCAACGATCTGGTACGCCTCGATCGGGTTACCCGGGGAAGCCGTTTTATAGATAAAACCCTGCGGGAATGGATCGACGGCCTTGATTACAAACAGCGGCAGCAATTCATTGAAGCCGTTTATACAATATTCAGCGCTACCGAAGCCCTGTCCATTCAGGAGCTAAGCGCGGATTGGCTTAAAAACTCCTTTCTTGTGATTCAGACTCTGACGAATACCGACGATCAGACAAAAGAAATGATCGGCAAGGTACTGGCTTCGCTGCTTCGCGCGGCAAAAAACAATATCAAGGCTCTGCTGCCCAAAAGGGGAAAAAATATTACTACCCAATCCGCCGTTTTCGTAGTACCATGAATTATGTCCGCCTGCTTTTCGGAAAGGAAACCAAAATCTCCTCCGGCAAAGGAAATTTTGCTTATCGCTCCCTACGAGCGCATGTACCAATCCGCCCAATGTATTCTGGAGAGCCCCAAGTACCAGTCCGTTAAAATAGTCCGGGGCAATTTGGAAGAAGGGCTGGCCCTGGCGGTTAACGGGGTGGAGTCCCTTGTGAAGGTGCTTATCTCCCGGGGCGGAACCTATCGGCTTATCAAGCAGGCCAATATCGGAATACCGGTGGTGGAAATCCGATCCAGCCCCTTTGATTTAATCGAATCCCTCTCCCTGGCAATGGAAACGGGAGAACCCTTTGCTATAGTGGTCTATTCAAATATTATCAGCCATGAGGATGAAAAATTTCTGAAAAAACTGATAAAGAACCGGCTTACCATAATCAACCTTACCGAAGGGGATGATGTGGGTAAGGTGATTACTTCCTGCGCCCGGGAAGGCTACAGGATCTTCCTTGGCGACGCGGTGGTAAAAAATGTCTGCGATATCCTGGGCTATACCTGCTACCTCCAGGAAAGCGGCAGCTCGGCAATACAGGCGGCCATTGATGAAGCCCTCCGGATATGTTTGGTCCTCAAGCAGGAGCAGGAATTCTCCCGGCGGCTCCGGGCGGTGATCGATTTTGTTCATGACGGTATCGTCGCCATAGACGGCACGGGTACCGTGATCCTCTTTAACGCCATTGCGGACAGCCTTCTTGGGGTAAAGCAGGAAAAAATAATGGGCGCTTCCATCGAACTTTTGGGAGATCTGCCTTTTATCCAGGAGCTTAAAAGGGGGGAACAGATTGTGGACAGGACCTTTAAGCACGGGTCCCGGCTTCTTTCGGTCTCCACTGTTCCGGTCGCCATGGAAAGTGATTTTTTCGGATATGTGCTGGTTATTCGGGATGTGCAGGAACTGCAGGCTTATGAACAAAAGCTCCGGGTTGCCCTCTCCGATAAGGGCTTTGTGGCCCGCAATACCTTTAAGTCCATCGTATACAGAAGCAGCGAAATCGCCCACTGTATTTCTATTGGCAGAAAATTCAGCCGGTACAGTACATCGGTACTGATTGAGGGGGAAAGCGGCGTTGGAAAGGAACTGTTTGCCCAGGGAATTCACAACAACAGCATACACCGGAACGGACCCTTTGTGGCGGTTAACTGCGCGGCCCTTCCCAAATCCCTGATTGAGAGCGAGCTTTTCGGTTATGTTGAAGGGGCCTTTACCGGGAGCCGTAAAGGAGGCAAGGCGGGTTATTTTGAACTTGCCCACCGGGGAACCCTTTTTCTTGATGAAATCAGCGAACTTCCCCTGGATGTGCAGGCCCAGCTTTTACGGGTTATTCAGGAAAAAGAAGTGATGCGCCTGGGGGATACCCGGATTGTTCCGGTGGAAGTAAGGCTGATCGTTGCCACCAACAAGAATCTGGTGGATATGGTTCACCAGGGACTTTTCCGCAAGGATCTGCTTTTCAGGATCAATACCCTTTCCCTGTATATCCCGTCCCTGTCGGAGCGGCAGGAGGATATTGAAATTCTTTCGGAGTACTTTCTTGCCTCTTTCTGCAAAGAGTACAATAAGGTTATAAACGGATTTTCCCCCAAGGCCGCGGCATATCTCGGTGCCTATCACTATGAAGGGAATGTACGGGAACTCAGGGGCCTTATAGAGCGGGCGGTGATCATCAGTGACGGAAACATGATCCGGCTTTCGGACCTGCAAAGCGGCCCCGGGAATGAATCCGCGATAGGCGGCGGGGATTCACATTCCTCAAAAGGGGTTTCCCCAAAGACCGGCCGGCCCCAGAGTCTTGAGGATGTGGAGAAGAATCATATACGCCGGATATTGGCGGCGCACGGCCATTCCATGACCAGGGCCGCGAAGGCTCTGGGAATTAGCCGGTCTACCCTTTGGCGCAAAATACGCCAATTTGACATCCGGGTTCCCTGAAGCTAAACCTTATTTTTGTTTACCGCCAATCTGACGCCGTAATCTATCGCGTTTACGAGGCTTGACTCATTCGCGGAACCCTGCCAGGCATGACCAAAGGCGGTCCCGTGATCTACGGAGCTGCGGATAATGGGAAGCCCAAGGGTAATGTTTACACCGTTTACCGCCTGCCATTTATCGGCAGCCTTGTCATATTGAAAACCCAATACTTTAAGCGGTATATGACCTTGATCGTGATACATGGCTACCACGATATCGTACATTCCACCCCGGGCCTTCGAAAAAATCGTATCCGGCGGCATCGGCCCTTCCGCTTTAAGCCCCTTTGCTTTTGCCGCTTCAACAGCGGGACCGATCTCTTCAATTTCTTCCCTCCCGAACATTCCGTTTTCACCGGCGTGCGGATTAAGGCCGGCAACGGCGATTTTGGGAGAAACAATTCCGAGAGTTTTACAGGCTCGATCGGCTAACTCAATAACTTTTAAGACCCTGTCCTTTTTTACCCGGTTACAGGCGTCACGCAGGGAAACATGGGTAGACACATGAACAACCCGCAGTTCTCCGTCGGCCAGCATCATGGAATAGTCATTGGTGCCCGTAAAATCCGCATAGATTTCGGTATGTCCCGAGTAGTGGTGGCCGGCGGCGTTAAGCGCTTCTTTATTAAGGGGAGTGGTAATCGTTGCGTCTATCCCGCCGGCAAGGGCAAGCTCTATTGCTTTTTTTACCGAGGCAAAAGCGGCTTCACCGCTCATGGCATCCACCCTGCCGATTTTAAGTTTTTCCGGATCGGCATTTTTCAAATCATAAACATCAATAACACCGAAATTAAATAAGCCTTCGGCAACGGTTTTCACGGAATGAATCTCTACATCGTTATTCTTCACCGCTGCGCGGGCTGCCTTTTCAATTATCCGTGCGTCGCCTATCACCAGGGGCCTGCACTTTTCATAGATGTCTTTCTTTAGCAGCGCTTTTATGATGATTTCGGGTCCGCAGCCCGAAGGGTCTCCCATAGTGATTCCTAAAATCGGTTTATTCATGGCCGCTCCTTAAATTATCTGCTCATATATAAAATTAACCAGCA
>JAISAK010000093.1 GCA_031266695.1 Treponema sp. | reverse complement strand
ATGCCGACTACCTGCACATCTTTAACCCCCGGCATGGTATACAAAAAGTCTTCAATTTCCTTGGGGTAGATGTTCTCGCCGCCGCGGATGATCATGTCCTTGATGCGGCCGGTAACACGGAATAAACCATCCTTGTCCTTAACGCCCAGATCGCCGGAATGGAGCCAGCCCTTTTTGTCAATGCACTGGGCGGTTTCTTCGGGCATCTTGTAGTAGCCCTTCATGGTATTGTAACCGCGGCAGCAGAATTCGCCGTGGATGCCGTCGGGACATTCTTCGCCGGTTTCGGGATCGCGGATAGTAACTTCCACGCCGGGCAGGGAGCGGCCCACGGTTTCAACCTTCGCTTCCAGGCCGTCGTCGTAGCGGGTCTGGGTCATCACCGGGGAGGATTCGGTAAGGCCGTAACAGATGGTTACTTCCTTCATGTGCATAAATTCGATCACCTGGCGCATGGATTCAATAGGGCAGGGAGAGCCGGCCATGATGCCGGTACGGAGGCTGGTAAGATCAAACATTTTGAACATGGGGTGGTTGAGTTCGGCGATAAACATGGTGGGCACGCCGTACACCGCCGTACACCGTTCCTTTTGAATGGTTGCCAGTACAAGAAGCGGTTCGAACCACTCCAGCAGAGCCGCTGTGGAACCGTGGGTAAGTACGGCCATCATTCCCAGGACCAGGCCGAAGCAGTGGAAAAGGGGAACCGGCAGGCACACAATGTCCTTTTCGGCAAAACGCATATTGTCGCCTATGCCCTTGCCGTTGTTAAGGATGTTCCGGTGGGTAAGCATGACCCCTTTGGGAAAACCTGTGGTTCCGCTGGTGTACTGCATATTTACCACTTCGTTTGTGTCCAGAGAGGCTTCGATTTCGCGGAGCTGCGTGTCGCCGGTGTTTTGCCCAAGCAGAAGAATCTCGTTAAAACTATACATGCCCCGGTGCTTCTGCTGCCCCACATAAACCACGTTTTTAAGGCAGGGAAATTTTTTGCTGTCAAGGCAGCCCCGAGGCGCGGTTTTAAGTTCCGGCACAAGTTCATAGACCATAGAGACATAATCCGAATCGCGCCAGCCGTCAATGACGCAGAGGCACTTCATGTCCGACTGTTTAAGAACGTATTCCAGCTCGTGGGTTTTGTAACCGGTGTTGACGGTGACAAAAATTATCCCCAGGCGCGCGCAGGCAAAGAGGACGGTATTCCAGTCGGGCACATTGGTAGCCCAAATTCCCACATGATCGCCCTTTTTCAGGCCCATAGCAAGGAGGCCTTTCGCCAGCTCGTCTACCCGCTTGTCGAATTCGGCGTAGGTAAAACGCAGATTGCGATCGGAGTAAACCAAAAAATCATGATCCGGCAGGGCCCGGGCATTTTCCCGCAGCACCTGGCCTAAAGTCTTCTCAATATATTCCATAAAACTCTTCTTAAAAATGCTTCTTACATCGGTGTATAAATTACCGCCAGAATACGCACCGGCTTGCCGTCGGCGGACAACACCCGGTGGGGGACAATGGAATCGTAGTAGATAGAATCGCCCTCATTCAAGACGTTTGACGAAGAACCGTATTCTACCGAAAGACTTCCCGCAAGAACGTGAATAAATTCCTCACCCTCGTGGCTGGATTTTTCCTGCTCCGCGCCGGGTTCAATGTCAACAATGAAAGGTTCCATGTGGCGGCTGCCCTTGTCCGCGGCCAGAGCCTTGAAATGCAGCCCCCTGTGTTCCTCGGACGCGGCATCTTCCGACGGAATGCCGGTGATAACACGGGCAGTATCTCCCAGCTTTCCCGCGCGGCTGATTACCGGCCCCAGTTCTTCGTGATCATCCAGCAGAGTACCAAGCCTGACGCCCAAAGCACGGGAAATTCTGATAAGCGGCGCAAGATCCGGAATATGTCCTTCTTCCTCTATATTTCGTATCAGATCAAGGGATAGACCGCTCCGCTCCGCAAGAACTTCGCAGTTGATTGAATAGGTTTTACGCAATTCAATGATTCGTTCACCAAGTGTATGGGTTGCCATGAAAACTCCTTGGATTTATTCTATCAAGATCTTTTTTTTTCTACAAGATGAAAAAACCATTTAAAAATACCGAAAAATACGATAGATTAATCTTGTACCAAAAATTAATTGGTTTTGGACGGATTCTTGGAAAAGGGAAAAGGCTAACAGGATGAAACTTTTTGGACAAAAGACAAATACTGCGCAGGAAAATCGAAAAAATACCCGCTATCGTACTTTGGCTCAGGTGCGAATTCCCGGTGTTCTGGAGGGAGAGAGCCTGCTTAAAGACCTCAGCATAACCGGCTGCTGTGTTGAATGTACCGTTTTTGTTGATATTAAACCCAATGTTCACTATCAACTGGAGATAGAACCGGAAAGCGCCGCAAATATCGGCAATTTTCAGCTTGTTGTGGAAAGCAAATGGATCCGCTCCGGCAATTATTCCAGTGAAATAGGTTTCAATATTGTCGCTTCCCCCAAGGGAAAGCTTTTTCAGCGCTATGTTGATTATCTTGAATATCGCGCATCGTTAGCATGACTTTAACCCCTCTTGCCGGCCTTGTGTATCAGGCCATACCGGGGTTTGAGGATCATCTTAAAAAGGAATTGGGCGCCCCGCGGGATGTCCGCGGTTCCCTTTTCTTTACCCACCCTCCGGTTGACCCGGCGCGGCCCGGGGCGTCGGATACGCGGCTTTCCGCAGCGGCCGGTTCCACAGGCAGCGCGGGCGGCGCGCTTGTTTTCTGGTATCAAAACTGCTGGCTTGAACCCTTCCGGCTGGAGTTCGATTCCATCAATGAAGCCGCTTCCGCCCTGCGCAACATTCAGCGCAACTGGGCGCCCTGCCTTTTTACCCAATTCCGCCGGGGCAGCCTTATCGCGTCAAAACTGCCGCCCCTCGGCGCGAAGCCCCGCCCCTTTCCCTGGATGCTTCCCGAAACGCCCCTGGGCGCCTGGACGCTTCTTGACGCCCACAACATGATCGCCAGCGCCCGCTGTACCAGCCCCTTTCCCGGCGGCGTCATTGAATTTGAGGAGGACAAACTTGGCCCCCCAAGCCGGGCCT
>JAISAK010000086.1 GCA_031266695.1 Treponema sp. | reverse complement strand
CATCCGCTTCATCCCGGGCAGACTCAAAATTATCCGAACCGTAATTATCTATTGCAGCCTGTCCAACTGTGTCGGCCTTGTCAAAATTTTCATGATCATAGTGGATAAATTCGCGATTGACCATTTCTTCCCGTACCATATAGGCGTCGGCGCCGGCTTTGAGGGTTTGATACTGTACCAGCGCTTTGGCGGCCGTATCCCTGGCCTTGTAATAGTCCTTTTCTTCATACTGATCCAGGGCGGCGAGGGCTGCCTGATCCACCTCGTTGAGGTATTCGGGAAAAGATTCGGTAAGCCCCGTCGCGATTAGCTCGCCGCGGGCGGCCATTATTTCATCTTCCCTGGCCTGGGCATAAAGAGGAATGGTTTTGTTGAAGATATCATCATAGGTATCCGCGACGCCATTATACGCCGCTTCGGCCTGCCGAATTTCAGCCTCGCTGCCCCGCGGAAGATTCTCCGCATCGGTATAGTCTGATTCCGCCGCCTGCCAGTCGCTGGGGAAGTAAGAAGAGCTTTCAAAGTCGGAAGCCCGCTTTCTTGCTTCATCTGCCCGCGCTTTGGCTCCGTTCAGAGCGTCCAAAGCAGCCTGACTGGGGCCGCCCGGACTTGCCGGCGTTACAACCGGTTTTTCGACCTCCGGCGGGATTTCTTCCTGACTTTGGGTAGATTTACACGCAAGAGTAATAAAAGCCGATAATACAACTATAAAGAAGACAAAAACATACTTTTTCTTCATTGGCTCCTCCTGTTTTACAAGGTTTCAACAATGTCTTACGCAATTGGTGTTGAACAGTGTTTTAGAGTTTTTCTCAAAACCCGGTTAGTTTTGAAAACCTTATTCTTACATTATATCTGAAAATTTATTTTTCAACAAGCAAAACATAAAGACAGAGGCCTTCTTCCTAATTTCTGCGGCCAAGAGAAGCAATGGCTTCCCGGGTCCTGCGATCGCAGTATTCGTTATAGATATCCCCCGCGTGCCCCCGAAGCCATGTCCAGGTTATCGAAAACCGGCCTGCCAGGTCGTCCAGACGCCGCCAAAGATCCTGGTTTTTTACGGCTTCTTTTCCGCTGGTTTTCCAGCCTTTCTGTTTCCAGCCGCTTATCCATTCGGTTATGCCCTTTTGCACATACTGGGAGTCCGTGTAAATTGTAATCTGTCCGGGGGACAGAGCCGATTCCTGAACCGTTTCCAGGGCGGAAATGACCGCCGTAAGCTCCATCCGGTTATTGGTGGTATTCTTTTCGGCGCCCCGGTTTTCCGCAATAACCCTGGTGTCCAGAATAACAAAAGCCCAGCCGCCCGGCCCGGGATTTCCGGAACAGCCTCCGTCGGTGTAAATTTTAAGGTTTTTCTTCATTGCCAAAGCCCTGCCTCCGTTTTTGAGATCCTAACCTCAAAAAACACAGTTCTGCAAGGCATTACCGGGCATGGGGGCGATATCCTGTCAAATCGGTTCACATTCTGCTCCGTAGAGGCTCATTTTTCCCACAAAACACTCTTTTGGTATTGCCGATTTTATTTCAATTTAGTATTTTATATATGGGTCTTTTGGGATCCACAGCCTCGATGGGGGCAACAATCCATTTTATATTATACCGGATTTTCGCAAACGGGAATAAGTTTCTGTTTTTTTGCGAATTCCGGTAATAACGGACATGAAGTCCGAAGGAGAAAAGGAATTATGGCAAAGCAGTTATTGTTCAACGAAGAAGCCCGGCGTAAACTTCTGGCCGGGGTTGAGCAGATCTCCAAGGCCGTCAAGGTGACTCTTGGTCCCAAGGGCCGGAATGTCCTTTTGGACAAAAAATTTGGCGCCCCGACCGTGACAAAGGACGGGGTTTCCGTCGCGAAAGAGGTAGAACTTGCCGACCCCTATGAAAACATGGGGGCCCAACTTCTCAAGGAAGTGGCGACCAAGACCAACGATGTAGCCGGCGATGGTACCACAACCGCTACCGTTTTGGCTTACTCTTTGGTCAAAGAGGGCTTGAAATCAGTGGCCGCGGGCATGACCCCCATTGAACTGAAACGGGGCATCGACAAGGCGGTGGAAGCGGCGGTAGAGGAAATTAAAAAGAATTCCAAGGAAATCAAGGATAAGGAAGAAATTTCCCATGTGGCTTCGGTTTCCGCCAATAACGACATTGAAATCGGCAACACTATCGCCGACGCCATGGAAAAGGTCGGCAAAGATGGGGTTATAACCGTCGAAGAATCCAAAACCATGGATACTACCATCGAATTCGTCGAAGGTATGCAATTCGACCGGGGCTATATCTCCGCTTACTTCGTTACCGACCGGGATACCATGACCAGCGTATACGAAGATGTCTATATCCTCATCCACGACAAGAAAATTTCTTCGATGAAAGATATGCTTCCCCTTCTTGAGAAAGTTGCCCAGAGCGGCAAGCCTTTCCTCATCATCGCGGAAGATGTTGACGGCGAGGCCCTTTCCACCCTGGTGGTAAACAGCCTCCGCGGTACCCTTCGGGCCTGCGCGGTCAAGGCGCCCGGTTTTGGCGATCGGCGCAAGGCCATGCTGGAAGACATCGCCATCCTTACCGGCGGCGAGGTTGTCTCCGAAGAACTTGGCCTTAAGCTGGAAAACACCGAAATTTCCCAGCTTGGCAAGGCTAAAACCATTAAAATCGACAAGGATAATACCACCATTATCAACGGCGCCGGCAAGCAGAAGGAAATTCAGGATCGGATTGCCCAGATCAAGGCCCAGATTGAGGAAACCACCTCCGATTATGACCGGGAAAAACTCCAGGAACGGCTTGCCAAGCTGGCCGGCGGGGTTGCGGTTATCAATGTAGGCGCCGCTACCGAGGTGGAGTTGAAAGAGAAGAAGCACCGGGTCGAAGACGCCCTCTCCGCCACCCGCGCCGCCATTGCCGAAGGTATAGTTCCCGGCGGCGAGCTGGCCCTTATTCAGGCCGCCATTGCCCTGGACAAGCAGGACCTTTCCACCCTTACCGATGATGAAAAAACCGGGTTCAAGATTGTAAAACGGGCGCTGGAGGAGCCGATCCGCCAGATCGCCGAGAATGCCGGTGTTGACGGTGCGGTCATTGCCGAGCGCGCCAAAAACGAAAAGAAAGGTGTCGGCTTTGACGCCGCCAAAATGCAGTGGGTGGACATGGTAAAGGCCGGGATTATCGATCCCGCCAAGGTTACCCGTTCAGCCCTGCAGCACGCCGCTTCCATAGCGAGTCTTCTCCTTACCACCGAATGTGCCGTTACGGATATTCCCGAAAAGAAAGATCCCGCGCCAATGCCCGGCGGCGGCATGGGAGGTATGGGCGGCATGGATTATTAATCCTCGTCCGGGTTTGTCCGGCAGTTTGCGCGCCGCGCGGCTGTCCGGTCAAACCAAAGTATCCGGGGGCTGCCTGAAAAGGCAGCCCCTTTGTTTAGCGCCGCCGCCCCGCCCGTGTTTGCCCGCAGCGTTCAAACCCAATAAGTGTGTTTTTCATATATGAAACTGTTCCAAAACTTCAGTTTTTGGAACAGCTTCCTTAGATTTAACAGAAAAACCGGGCTTTTGACCGGTTTTTCGAAGAGCTTGTCCAAAACTAACCGAGTTTTGGAACAAGCTCAGATTTCCCCTCTTTTCCTTTTTCGACTTCGAACCTTCGGTTCGACTCGCCTTCGCGGTTAATTATTTTCGGGGTGTCTGGCACCGGAGGAGTATTCTTTGCATGAAATTATCCCCGCCCTTTTGCGCCGCCGTTATGTGCTGTACCTTGTCCTTGCTTTTGCCGCGGGCTGCCTCCTCGCAGGACTTTTCTTCTCTCGACAAGGATCTCTCGGCACTGGAGAGCTTGATTCAAGATACGCTGGAGAACTCCGGGGAGCAGCAGAAACAATTGGACGACTTGCGGAAGAACTTGATCGAGAGCGGGATATTAATCGGGAACTACGAGAGCATAATAACCGAGCGGGAGAACTTGTTGAGGGACTTACAGGAACGGTTGGCCGAAATGTCCGAAACCTACAGGAAGCAGTCGGCCTTATCGGCGAGATACGAAAGAAGCTCGCGGTTCTGGAGAACCTTTACGCTGATAGCGGTGCCGGCGGCGGCGCTCCTTAGCGGGGGCATTGTCTTCGCGCTGAAATGAGACGGGGGAAGGAAAATGAAAAATTTGGCAAGGGCTTTGTGCGGCGCCGTATGCGGCGGTTTTGGTTTTGTAATGGCGCTTCTGGTTTTGGGGGGCTGCCCCATGCCGGTGGACGATTCCTCCGGCGGCGATCCGCCCGCCGATATTACCTGGACGGCCCAGGTGAACGGAGAGGCGGGAACGGCCACATCCACGGCAATTACCATTACCTTTAGCCGCGCGCCTGAGGAACTGGCCGCGGGGGACATTACCCTTACCCCCGGAACCGGCGCGGCGGACAAGGGGGCCCTGTCCGGCGCGGGTACAACCCGGACCCTGGCCTTGAACTCGGTGTCAAAAGAGGGAACCGTAAAACTTGCCGTAACGCGGGAGGGTATCGAAAGCGGCGAAAAAACCGTAACCCTGTTCAAGGCCCCCCCGCCCCCGGGAAAGGGCGCCCTGATTTACACCGTTACCGTGCCGGAAGGCGTGGTACCGGCCCCGGAGAGCCGGATACAAATCGAAAAAGGCGGCGAGGACGGTGAGGACGGCGAAATCTTTGAGGAGCTTAACTCCAACGGCTTTAGCGCGGGCGTCCGGCCCCTTACCGAAACCATTACCGAAGCGTCCCTGGAACTTGACCCCGGCCTCAACGTGGTGGACATACTGCTTGCGGGGGAAAACGGCAAAAGCGCGGCCCTCCGCGACACCGTGGAAATACAGGAAGGCGTGGAAGCGGCGCTGGTTTTTGAACCCCCGGCGGATGAATTTTTAACCGGGGAAGAGCAGGAAGAGGAGGAGGAGGAAGAAGAAGGGGAAGAAGAAGA
The DNA here is from genome assembly GCA_031266695.1 of Treponema sp. GTDB lineage: Bacteria > Spirochaetota > Spirochaetia > Treponematales > Breznakiellaceae > JAISAK01. Next base: position 1,145 of record JAISAK010000086.1, on the reverse strand, counting down.
GCAGGGGGAAGAGGGAGAACAGCCGAAAGAGCTTACCGCCCTGATAACCATCAGGGCCGCAACGGGGGACAGCTCCGGCCTGAAGATAAGCGCCGGCGGAAGCGGCGCCGCGCGCACCCGGACCCTTGCCGTGCCCAACGGCGTACAAACCCTGTACCTGGCCGCGCTGAAAAAATCAAGCCATACCCTGGCCATAAGCGCCAATGACGCGGCCATAGTAAGCAAGGCCGCCGCCGCCCCGGTCGGTGTATCTCCCGGTTCCGCGAAAGACATACTTATCGTGGACAGCTCCGCGATAGCGGAAACCGGCGGCAGCCTGAACTTTGTCATTACCGTGGAAGAAAGCGGCAGACAGAGCATCACCTATGCCGTTACCCTGAACATCCCCGGCCTGACGGTGCTTTACGCGAATTTTAAGAATGACGGGGAGAAGGGTTACAAGCGTACCTATCTGGTGGGCGATACATTTGACCGGTCCACCATATCGGTAACCGGATACTATTCGGACGGGACAAAGAATGTGGTAGTTACCGACTACGAGGTAGAGGGCTTTGATTCCTCAATCCCGGGCGTCATTACCGTCCGGTTCAAAAAAAGCGGGATGTACGCGAGAGATACCCTTACCCTTGAGGGATCAACTTCTTTTGATATTACCATACTCGCCTCTTCGGAAGCCCGGCTCATCTTCCCCTACGGCGGCATGATCGAAGGGTTCCCACAGCGGGGCCGCTACACCGTAACCCAGGGCAATACCTTGGTTATCGCGCCGGTGCTATGGCGCGTACCCGCCGGGGCGGCGTTCCACTGGACCGTATCAGGCACAAGCTCTTATACCGCCAAAGGCGAATACCTTACCTTTAAGCCCGGCGTTTCAACCGGGAACTACAACGTTACCGTTACCGCCTCCTTCGGCGGGCAAAGCGTTTCGGCCTCTACCACCGTGGAATGTGTAAACGGGTCAACAACCAGTCCGGACCTTGGACCGGACTCTGGGTATTTTAATGACGGCGTCGCCCCCGGACAGTTCGTCGAACCCAACTGGGGCGATTCCATGGGCGGCTACGGCGGGTCTATGACGTATAAGCTGAGCATGGATAACACGCCGGGCGACGACTTCCGTATCAGCGGCAACGCCTTTGGCGGCT
>JAISAK010000072.1 GCA_031266695.1 Treponema sp. | reverse complement strand
CGCCACTGGGGGCGGGTTCCACCCGAAGGCTTAGGCCCGCGGCATTTTCCTTGCCGGCAATAACCCGCGAAAAAGTTTCGCTGCGTTCCCCGGGGCGGCTTATGGATTCCCGGTAGGTTACCTGGGGGTTCCCCACCCTGGCGCCCAGGTTATACTCCTTGAGCATCCGGGTTACCAGCACGTCAAGGTGCAGCTCGCCCATGCCGGAAATGATAAGCTGGCCGGTCTCCTCGTTTTCCCGGGTGGTAAAGGTGGGATCTTCCCTGGAAAGAACGGCGAGGATGTCCTTGAGCTTTTCCTGATCCGAAAGGGTTTTCGGCTCAATGGAAACCGAAATTACCGGCTCGGGAAACTGCATCTTTTCCAGAACCACGGGCCAGCCTTCGCTGCCGATGGTGTCCCCGGTCTGGGCCAGCTTCATTCCGATGATAACGCCGATGTCGCCGGCGGAAAGCTCGTCCAGGGGTTCCGATTTGTTGGAATGCATGCGGAGAATACGGTTGGCCCTTTCCCGCTTTTTCTTTCCTACGTTAAAAACCACGCTTCCGGGCTTTATAACGCCGGAATACATCCTGACATAGCAAAGGCTCCCCGCTTCCCGGTCGTTTTGAATTTTGAAAACCAGTCCCAGGGGATTGCCTTTCGGGTCGCAGGGGATTTTTATCTCCTCGTTCTTTTTAAGGTGATGGCCCGTCACGGGAAGGGTTTCGTCCGGCGCGGGAAGGTAATCCACCACCGCGTCAATGAGGGGCTGTACGCCCATGTTGCGCCGCGAAGCGCCGGCAAACATGGGAAGAATCTGCCGCTTCAGAACGGCCTTCCGCAGTTCACGCCGGACAAGCGCGGCGTCCAGTTCTTCTCCGGCAAGATACTTTTCGGTGACCGCGTCGGACACGCTGGAAAGGGCGTCGATAAGTTTTTCCCGCCATTCCCCGGCTTCTTTTTCCCGATCCGGAATAATGGGGGTAAAGGACATTTTTTCACCTTCGCTCCCGTCGTCCCAGTGGATCTCCTTCATTTCAATCAGGTCAATAACGCCTTCAAAGCCGCTCTCCTTTCCGATGGGGATCTGAAGGGCAACCGTATTAACCCCCAGTTTTTTTCGTACATCCCCAAGGACAAAATAAAAATCCGCGCCCACCCTGTCCATCTTGTTCACATAACCCACGCAGGGAACATGGTAACGCTCGGCCTGGTGCCAGACCGTTTCCGTCTGGGGTTCCACCCCGCGCACCGCATCAAAGATGGCAATCGCCCCGTCAAGCACCCGCAGGGAACGTTCCACTTCCGCGGTAAAATCAACATGGCCGGGCGTATCAATGATATTTATCCGGTAGCTGCCGTCCGCGCCCGCGCCGGGCCCCTCGGGGCGTTTCCAGGAAGTAGTTGTGGCGGCGCTCTGAATGGTAATTCCCCGCTCCTGCTCCTGCTCCATCCAGTCCATAATCGCTTCGCCGTTGTCGACTTCGCCTATCCGGTGGCTTTTGCCGGTATAAAAGAGAATGCGTTCCGTAGTAGTTGTCTTACCGGCATCTATGTGCGCCATGATGCCGATATTGCGCATAGTATGTAACATTATTTGCAGTTTAAACAAAAAAGCGATAAAAATCAACACAACGCAAAATGCATACAAGGTAAGATATCATACCCCTTGGCTTTGCCCACCCGCGGCGCATACGGCGGCCTAAAGGCTGCCTCCCTTTTTTCGGTACTGTGGCCGTTACTGGGCGCCGGGCGCTGTCACCTTGGCTGGCTAAACGCCCCTTCATGGGGCGCAGCCGGTTCGCCCCTATGTTCCTCAACTTTGTTCCATGAACGCCTTTGTTCCCTGACGGATGGTTTCACTCTCTTTGACGATCAACATTTATTGTAGGAGGCCAGAAGTCGCCGGGCAGGCAAGGCCGGGGTATAAGCTCATTACCTTGCATGTCCTTTTTGTGATATACTATAATTTATTCTATGAGTGCTAATTTATCGTATGTGCTGGTTACCCCCTATACCATAGCGAAAAGCAGAACCGGGGGCGTTCTTTCCCGTCTTTTATCAAGAACAGATCTTGAACTGGTCGGTGCGCAGCTCTTTATTCCCAGTGAAGCCTTTATTAAAGAGTATGCCCGATGTATCAGGCAGCGGGGGCCCGGCGTCGAGTTTTCCCTGCTTGCCGATTATGCCGAAAAAAATCTCGCGCCCTCCGAAGGCCGGCGGCACCGTTCCCTGCTTCTCCTTTTCCGCGGCAAAAACCCCTGCGAAAAACTCCTCGCAACCTGCGGTCACATTGACACCAGCCATATAGAAGTTGACGCCATGTCCGGGGAAACAATACGGGATACCTATGCGGATCTTATTTTTTCAAAGGAAAGGCCCGAGGAGGTAAGCTACTTTGAACCGGCGGTTTTGGTTCCCCGGCAGCAGAAAGACGCGGATTTTGATCTGCGGCGCTTTGCGGAATACTTTGAGGGAAAGAAAAACATCGTTCAAAACATCACCTATCCCGATTCTTTAACGATAGAAAAAACCCTGGTTATCTTAAAGCCCGATAACTGGATGCGTAATTCCTCCCGGCCCGGTACGATCATCGACATGTTTTCCCGAACCGGGCTGCGGGTCATCGGTATCAAGGTGCATCGTTTTTCCCTGGCCGAAGCCCTGGAATTTTACGGGCCCGTGGAGAACGTACTCAAGGAAAAACTCGCCGCCAGCTTCGGCCAGCAGGCGCTGGCTGTTCTGAAAAAGGAATTGGGTTTTACCCTTCCCGAAGAATCCGCGAAATTCGTGGTCGAAAAAATCGGCGTCGACGCCGCAAAAAATCAATTTGCCCAAATCGTTGAGTTTATGTCGGGTAAACGGCCGGACTGCTGTTCGGCGGAAGACGCGAAAAAACCCGGCGATGTAAAGTGCATGATCCTCATCTACGAAGGCGAAAACGCGGTCAAAAAAATCCGCGATGTGCTTGGCCCCACGGATCCGCTTAAGGCCCCCGCGGGCACCGTCCGCCGCGAGTTCGGCAGCAATATAATGGTAAATACCGCCCACGCCTCGGACTCGACCGAAAGCTATGAGCGCGAAAAAAATATCGTCAAGGTAAACGAGAATTCCCTGGCTTCGATTATAAGGGAAAACCTCGGCGGCTGAGCGCTTTGTTTGCGAAGCGGGAACGCCCCGGTTTATTCGCTTTCTTCTTCTTCTTCGGGCGTGAGTATTTCCAGAAGTTCAACCGTAAAAATCAGGGTTGAATAGGGAGGAATGGCCTGGCCCGCGCCCTGGGGGCCGTAGGCAAGCTCCGAGGGAATGTAGAGCCGGTACTTGGAACCCACGCTCATAAGCATCACGCCTTCGCTCCAGCCGGGTATAACCCGGTCAAGGGGAAGCTCCGCCGGCTCGCCCCGCGCAAGGGAACTGTCGAAGACCGAACCGTCGACAAGGCTCCCCTCGTAGTGTACCCGGACGATATCGGTTCCGCCGGGTTTTGCTCCCCCGCCTTCGCTTATCACCTCGTACTGAAGCCCGCTCGGGGTGCTGCGTACCTCGGGCCGCTCCTCGTTCCCGGCGAGGAATTCCAGTTCCTTTGCGCGGCTCTCCTCGGCCTTCTTTGCGGACGCGGCTTCAAGGGCAAGCTGCACCATGGAAATGGCTTCGTCCTGGGTGTACCTCCCCGAACCTTTTTCCATCCACTCCCGCAGGCCTTCGGAAAACGCGGTATAATCAAGCTCCAGTCCGGCGTTCCGAAAATCGGAACCGATGATCAGGCCGAAGGCGTAACTGATCTGCGCTTTTTCCCCGGCAAGATTTACGTCTTCCTGAATACCCTTGGCGTAAAGGGTAAAGGCGGACAGGAGCGCGAAAAAAATCGACAAAGTTCTTTTCATAATTATTCCTTTCCGGAGCCGGCTTTGGGGCCCGGGGTCTATCATTACTTTAAAATGGAAATAAGCTCCACTTCAAAAATGAGCGGGGAATAGGGGGGTATTGCCGGAGGTATGCCCTGGGGGCCGTAGCCAAGATCCGAGGGAATGTAGAAGCGGTAATTGGAACCCTCGCTCATAAGCTGAATCCCTTCAGTCCAACCGGGAATAACCTGGTCAAGGGGAAATTCAACGGGTTCGCCCCGGGAATAGGAGCTGTCAAAAACAGTACCGTCGGAAAGGGTTCCTTCATAATTAACCCGCACCGTATCGGAGGCCGCCGGCTTTACTCCCCCGCCTTCGCTTATCACCTCGTACTGAAGCCCGCTGCCGGTTATGGTGATTCCTTCTTTTTTGCTGTTTTCCGCGAGAAAATCAATTTCCGCCTGCCGGCGTTCCCCGTTTTCTTTTTCCATGCGGGCCATAAAGGTCTCGCGTATCTTTGTTTCCGCTTCTTCCGCGGTAAAACGAGTCTTTCCGTTTTCAAGACTGTCCTTAAAGCCCTGCAGGAATTCGGCGATATCGGGCTCCAGGCCGTTATTCGCCATGTCGCCGGCAATGGACGCGCCGAGATTCATTCCCAGGGCGTAACTGGTATCTTTGTCAATAGCGCTTTCGGAAACCGGCGCCCCGGCGTCACTGCCGCTTCCGCCGCAGCCGGATAACGCCAGCAGGCAGGCGCAGATCACCATAAAAATTTTCATATATACTCCTGTTTCAGAATATCCTTAATCGGCTGCTCTGCATACCCTTTCCCGGTACGCTTCTGAGCGCGAAGTACGACAAACTCCTAACGCAGAAACTCCGCAAGGGGAACGAGGAATCCGAGGTAAAGCCAGGGGATGAAGATTGCCGGAATAAGGTTTGCCGCTTTTATCTCCTTCCGGCCGGGGCTTTCGGGTACAAGGAAGTTAAAGCCGATAGCCGCC
>JAISAK010000358.1 GCA_031266695.1 Treponema sp. | reverse complement strand
AGGGATAACCGTAAGAAATACCTTGGATTTTATAATAGCGGAAACGGCAATAGAAAATGATTTATATTTGTTACAATGATGTGGAATAAGTTCTTATTCGACTTTGCGGTAAATTCCTTTTTTTTACCGCGCCCCCCGGCCTCTTTCTCATTACAAAAAGGCCAAAAAGCACTATAATTGAATCTATGCTTGGCGACTTTTTGAGAATCCTTTTTACCGTTCTCCTTGTGATGGACCCCATTGGAATAATTCCCCAGTTTCTTTCCATCACCGCTCCTTACAACGCGGAAACAAGAAAGCGTATTATTCTAAAGGCGATACTCATAGCCGGCGTGGTGCTGCTGGCTTTTCTGCTGACGGGAAAGATTCTGCTTGATTTCTTCGGAATTATGCCCGGGGCCTTTTACATTTCCGGCGGTATTCTCTTCTTTATGATAGCCCTTGGGATGATCTACTCGCGGCCGAGCCTGCCGCGCAGCATCCCCTCAAAAAAATCAGACCCGGAAGACGCGGCCGGCGCCCCGGCCGCCGGCAGGGGGGACGACGCGGACGAAGACGGCTCGGTTTCGGCCGCCCTTTTCCCCCTGGCAATCCCGCTTATCGCCGGCCCCGGTTTATTAACGGTTCTTGTCATGTTTATAAGCCACGGCGAAAGCTGGCTCTACTCTTTTTCGCTGCTGCTGCCGGCCCTTGTCATCAGCCTGGGTGTCGCTTTTATTACTTTGCGCTGCAGTACCTTGCTGCTGAAATTTTTTGGCTCTATGGGTATTTTTATAATGGAAAAAATCATGGGCCTTATCCTTGCGGGCTTTGCGGTTCAATTCATCTATGACGGACTGCTCGCGCTCGGTATTATTCACCCCTGAAAATTTTCCAATGCCCCTACTGAATTTCTATTTCCGATACCGCTTTCCCTTCCCGCGAATAAGCGCGTTTTGGATTACGGGGATCGAGGAAGCGTTCACCCCGGTGAAAGAACACGTATTGATATTTGCCCGGAGGGAGGGGGATATTGAGGGTGTAGACTCCGGCGGGGTTTTCCCTTAGCTCGTACATAAAAGGATCCCAGCCGTTAAAGCGTCCTGCCGCCGTAACGATTTCTCCCGGCGGCCCCTCGAAAAAGAAACTGAGGCTGCCCGGCGGCCCCTTGAGCGGGCCGGGAATTTCCACGGCCGGCAGGGAGAGGGACGAATAGGCAAGACCGGAGACCTTATCCTTGCGGCCGGCGGAATTTGCCGGATCGGTTGTCCAAAGGCCGTTGATAACAAGCCGGTAATCAAGCTCCCGAAGGCCTTCGGGAAACTGGTACACATAAAAAAGAAGCCCTGAGTCTTTGTAGGGATCGGGCATTTTTCTCCCCGGCGGTATGGGAGCGTCGAGGGGATCCTGGGGAACCACAAGCTGCCTGAACCAGTGAACCTTGGAAAACCCTTCGTTGGCAAAGGCGACGCCGGCCCGGCGGTAACTTGAAGGGGCGGTAAAGATAACCATATCCTCAAAGACTTCCGGGGCGCCGGGGCCGGGAAGGCTTAAAAGCCTGTCAATGAACCGGTAGGATTCTATATCCTCCGCCCCCGCGGTTTCCAGAAAAACGGCGGCAATCAGCGCAATCTTCAGGCCCAGCCGGGCAGGGGAAACCGCAAAGACTCCCCTCTTAATGGTTTTCATATATTCTTTACAATTATCGGCCGATACTTAATTATCTTAATATGCCCTCTTTAAGCGCGCTTAAACAGTTTAAGGCCTCTTTTGATAATATTGGCGGTGAAAAAGCCGAAAGCGTTGCCAAAAATATCCCTTTTAATGATCTTGAGCTTCCTGATTTTGAACCTGACCCCTCGGAAATGCCGGGCGGGGCCGCTGGAGCCGAAGCCTTCGCTGCCGCCCCCCTTGATATCGACTTCCCCGATGCCGTTCCTCCCGGTGGTGACGCCCCTTTCGCCGGTGCCGCCGCTCCCGATGCCGCCCCTCCCGGCGGCGAGGATTTAGACATTTTAACCGACCTTGCCGCCGGGGGAGGGGTTTCGGACTTTAACCTTGACGACCTTGACAGTCTGGGTCTTAATCTTGACGGTTCCGATAAACCTCCCGCTCCCGAGGCGGAGGATCCGGCCGCGGCAGCCGAAGCTCCTCTCGCCCCGGACGATGATTTGGATTTTGGCGCTTTTCTTGATTCCATTCCCGATAATTTAGATCTGCCTGAAGCATCTGGCGCGGAAGATACTTTACCGGCGGCCCCGGCGGATACCGTTCAGCCGGAGGATTCCGCAGCCGGGGAGGATTTATTCCCGGCGGCCGGGCCCGGCGGCGGGGAGGGTGCGCCGGAAACAGAGCCTGCCGATTTTTCCGCCGCCGACTTTAGTGTCCCCGATGATTTGCTTTCCGGCCTGTCGGACGATCTTGAAAGTACGCCGGCGGATTTCCCCGCGGATTTTTCCGCGGATCTTTCCGCGGATCTTTCCGCGGATCTTTCCGCGGATCTTTCCGAAGAAAGCGCCGCCGAGCCTCCCGGCGATCTCCCCTTGCCGGACATCGACGGCGCGGACTTTGATCTTGGCGGAGATGCCGCCGGTTTTGACCTGGGCGGTGACGCGGCGGGCTTTGAAATTCCCGACCTTCCCGAAACCGAAGACCTTGATACGGAACTTGCCGAAGCTCCCGATCTTGAAGGGGCGCCCGATACCGGCGCGGAGCCGGAAGCCGGAGACCTTGGCGGTGACGCGGGGTTTGATCTTGGCGGAGATTCCGCAGGCTTTGACTTGGGCGGGGACGCAGGGTTTGATCTTGGTGGGGATGCGGCGGGCCTCGACATGGGCGGGGAACTTTTATCGGAAGCTCCCGCGGGCGACATCTTCGACAGCTTTAATCTTGGCGGCGAAGAAGCGGTTCCTGATTTCGGCGTTGGAACCGGAACGGCGGAGTCCGGCGGCGATTCGGGCGACGTTGATTTTTCGCTCCCCGGGATTGACGATCTTTTTGCCAATTCCCC
>JAISAK010000349.1 GCA_031266695.1 Treponema sp. | reverse complement strand
TCGGCGCTATGGCGCGGTAGCCAACGGCGGCATTATTCAGCACGTAACCTTTCCGGACAACTTCATGGCCCAGCAGGAAACCATGATCACCCAGCTTACCACCCTGGCCGACGATCCCCTGATGAAGGCGATTGTCATGAACCAGGCCGTGCCCGGCTGCGCGGAAGCTTTCCGCCGGATCAAGGAGAAAAGGCCGGATATCCTGCTCCTCGCGGGGCAGCCCCAGGAAGACCCCCTGATCATCCAGAGGATTGCGGATCTGGCCGTCAACGCCGACTTTATCTCCCGGGGTTACATCATCCCCTGGGAAGCCAAGCAGCTCGGCTGCGATACCTTCGTACACATTTCCTTTCCCCGGCACATGAGTTCCCAAACCCTGGGGCTCCGCCGGCAGATTTTTGAGGAAGCCTGTAACGACCTCGGCCTGAAATTCGTGTTTGTCACCGCCCCGGACCCCACTTCCGACGTGGGAATCGCCGGCGCCCAGCAGTTCATCCTTGAACAGACCCCCCAGTGGGTGGCCCAGTATGGTAAAAACGCGGCCTTCTTCGTCACCAACGACGCCCACTGCGAACCCCTGCTCAGGCAGCTTATCCGGGAAGGCGGCTACTTTCCGGAAGATTCGCTTCCTTCGCCCATCAAAGGCTACCCCGGCGCTATGGGCATCGACCTGACCGCCGAAGCGGGCAACTTCCCCGCCATCCTCAAAAAGGTTGAACAAGCCGTTGTGGATCAGGGCGGTTCCGGCCGCTTCGGTACCTGGGCCTATTCCTTCGGCTATTCATGCAGCGTAGGCCTCGGTGAATTCGCCAAAGCCATTCTCGACGGCAAAGCCAGTATTGACAGCCGGGACGATCTTTTCGCGGCCCTGGGCGCTTCCACGCCCGGCGCGTCCTGGAAGGGAATCTACTATCAGGATGCCGCCACCGGCGTCCGGGCCCGCAACCAGATTCTGGTTTACATGGATACCTACATCATGGGCAGGGGCTACATGCACGCCACCGATGTAACGATCCCCGAGAAATACTTCAACATCAAGTTCCAGACACCCAACTGATAAAAGTTTGACGGCTGCCGGCAATGGCAGCCGCCTGTATTTTAAAGGAAATGCGATGGCAGGCGATGTTCCCCTTTTAAAGCTTGAAGGCGTTACCAAGGACTTCTACGGTACTACCGTTCTTTCGGGAATCGGTTTTTCCCTGAACAAGGGGGAAATTCTCGGCCTTGTCGGGGAGAACGGCGCGGGCAAGACTACCATGATGCGCATACTCTTTGGTATGTCCGACATCATTGAAACCGGCGGCTACGGCGGTTCCATTTACGTTGAGGGCAAACCGGTTTCTTTCAAGAGTCCCTTTGAGGCGCTGGACGCGGGTATCGGCATGGTGCATCAGGAATTTTCGCTCATACCCGGCTTTACGGCCTGCGAGAACATCATGCTGAACCGGGAACCCACCGCCTACAATCCTTCGGTGGAGCTTTTTGGGGAGCGGCTTGCCACGCTCAGACGTGGCGAGATGCGGGAACACGCGGCGCAGGCCCTTTCAAAACTGGGGGTAAACGTTTCGCCGGACACGGTGGTGTCCGAAATGCCCGTGGCGCACAAACAGTTTACCGAAATTGCCAGGGAAATAAGCCGGGATCAGGTAAAGCTGCTTGTTTTGGACGAGCCGACCGCGGTGCTTACCGAAGGGGAGGCGGATATCCTCCTTGCCAGTCTCAAGCGGCTTGCGGCCGAAGGAATCGCCATCATCTTTATTTCCCACCGGCTTCACGAGGTTATCGGAATCGCCGACCGGGTACTGGTGCTTCGGGACGGCCACTGTATAAAGGATATCGCAAATTCCGGGCTTTCCGTCAAGGATATTACTACCTGGATGGTAGGACGCGAGGTTGACGTATCGGGGCGCACGGAAAAGCGCGAGCTTGGCGGCGAAGCTTTCAGGGTTGAGAATCTCTGGGTTGATATGCCGGGCGAAACCGTGCGGGATGTTTCCTTCTCGATTAAAAAAGGCGAGATCTTCGGCATAGGCGGTCTTGCGGGACAGGGCAAGCTGGGGATCCCCAACGGCATCGTCGGCCTTTTCGCGGCCGGCGGCAGGGCGTGGATAGACGGCGAGATTCTTCCCCTGGGCGATCCGAGGAAGGTACTCGACGCGGGGGCGGCTTTTGTATCGGAAGACCGCCGCGGCGTGGGGCTTCTTCTTGACGAAAGCCTTGAGTGGAACATCGCTTTCGGCGCCATACAGACCAAGGGGCAGTACCTGAAAAAATTCTTCGGCGGGCTTTTCAGCCTGCGGGATGAAAAGGCCATGCGCGCCCTTGCCGAGGAGTACATCAAAAAACTGGAAATCAAATGTACCGGCTCACAGCAGCCCGCAAAGGAGCTGTCCGGCGGGAATCAACAGAAAATATGTCTTTCAAAGGCCTTTGCCCTGGATCCCAAGCTTCTCTTTGTTTCCGAGCCCACCCGGGGCATCGACGTGGGGGCAAAGAAGATCGTCCTCGACACGCTGCGTTTTTATAACCGCCAAAGGGGAACCACCATCATTATGGTTTCCAGCGAGCTTGAGGAGCTCCGTTCCATTTGCGATCGCATCGCCATTGTGGACGAGGGAAAAATCGCCGGTGTTCTTCCGCCCGATTCACCGGCCGCCGAATTTGGACTTTTGATGTCGGGAGAAAAAATAGCATGAGCGGCAGTGAAAAACCGGACGCCGGCGGCGCTTTTGGCAGCAAGATCGGGGAATTCGTAGCCGACTTTGGCTGGCCGCGGCTTATCATTTTCTTTTTTGTGGCAGCCCTCTTTATCGCGGCGCCCTTTGTGGGCGTCAAGGCTGACAGCTCCCTCAAGGACGTGCTGGTACGTTTCGGGCAGAACGGCGTTATGGTTCTGGCTATGGTGCCCATGATGCAGTCCGGCAGCGGCCTCAACTTCGGCCTCCCGGTGGGTATTGTGGCGGGGCTTTTGGGCTCCACCCTTTCCATGGAGTTCCACTTTACGGGCTTTGCCGGCTTCTTTATGGCGGTTGTTTTCAGCCTGCCCCTTGCCCTGGTATTCGGCTGGCTCTACGGACTCCTTCTCAACAAGGTTAAGGTAGAGGAAATGA
>JAISAK010000299.1 GCA_031266695.1 Treponema sp. | reverse complement strand
ATATACTCGAAGCGGTGGCCTGGCATACCGAGGGAAACCCGGAGATGGGGCCTCTGGCAAAGGCGATTTTCATAGCCGATAAGCTTGAGCTTTCCCGCGAAAACGTGAATCCCGGTTTAAGGCGGATGTGTTTCGCGGAAGGCGCTGAATTTGACCGGATTTTTTACGCGACTCTGGATAATGCCGTTACCTGGCTGCGTTCAAGGGGAATGGAAATCTCGGAAAAAACTCTCCGGCTGCTGGAAAAAACAAGGAGGGAAAATTCCTGAAAAGGACAAAAACCGACGCCAGTATTTTTTTCCTTGCCGCCATTGTGCTGATCCTCGCGGGTGGTATTGTTTTTGCCGTCTACTCTCTGCGTACGGATCCGGTTGAGGAAGCCCTTTCCGGGGACAGGGTAATCAACCTGCTCTTTGTTCTGGAAAATGACCGGAAGCCCCTGAGTACCTATGTGCTGATGTACTATCCCACAACCAAGCGGGCGGCTGTTTTCGATATCCCCGGTGAACTGGGGCTTATTATCAGGCAAATCAACCGGGTTGATCGCATTGATACCGTGTACGATCCAAAAAAAGTTCCGGACTTTGAAAATGAAATCGAAAGGCTCCTCGGCATAGACATCAATTTTTACATGGTCCTTGACGCGGACAGCCTGGGGAAGGTGGTGGATCTTATCGAAGGAGTCGATCTTTTTATACCTTCCCGCGTTTCAATACAGAATGAAAACGGGGTAATCCTCTTTCCTTCCGGGGTAACGCGCCTTGACGGGGATAAGGCGAAAACCTATATTACCTACGAAATTCCGGAGGAGGAGCCCGAAATGGCAATCTTCCGGCGGCAGCGTTTTTTCCTCGGCCTTTTGAAGCGGCTGGGCGAGATGAACGAAGGTCTGAAAATTCCGGTGGTAGCCCGGCTTTACCAGACCCTGCTCGGCACGGATATGAATCAGCGTACCCGAATCCGGCTGTTCGACGAATTTGTTTTGATTGATACAGACCGGACAAGCGTACAGTCCGTCGGCGGAATCGTCCGGGAAGTTTCGGGGCAGTCCCTGCTTCTTCCCTACTATGACGGAAGCCTGGTAAAAGAAATAGTGCGCCAAACCCTGGGGGGCCTTACCCGGCAGACGGAGGGCTCCCTGAGCGAAAGGGTCTTTACCGTGGAAGTCCTCAACGGAACCGCGGCAAACGGCCTTGCGGGAAGAACGGCGGAACTGCTGCGGGGCTTCGGGTACGATGTTATTTCCATAGGCAACGCCGACCGGACTGATTACGAAAAAACGGAAATCATAGACCGTTCGGGCTATTCGGACATGGTAAAGACCTTCGGAGATATTATTCGCTGCGGGAATATCCGCCTCGAATCGTCCCTGCAGGAAAACCCCGAAGAAGAACTGACCTTTCAGAATTTCGAATACCGATCGGATTTTACGCTTATTATCGGAAAGGATTTTAACGGAAGACATGTCACAGGAAACTGAAATAGTTGCGCTTAACGGATCCCGTGATTCGGCGCCGGCGCGGGAAATTGCGCTTGATCTGGGCCGGCTGCTTGAGGAACACAAGGGCGGCAAAGTCGTGGTACTGGATCTGCGGGATATGAATGCCTGGACGGATTTTTTTGTTATTGCTACCGCAACCAGCGGCGCCCATCGGGAAGGGCTGGAAAGGCATATTAAGGAATTTGCCGCGCAAAGGGAAATTGAAATATTTAGGCAATCCCCCAAACTGGCCGCCGAAGAAGACTGGCGCATTGTAGACCTGGGAACCATCGTTATTCACATCATGAGTGAAAAGGCAAGGAACTTTTATGAACTGGAACGGCTCTGGAGCGCCGCCCGGGTCATCTTCCCTTCGGACAGACACTAATAACCGAAATTCCCTGGCAATTTTAAATCGTCGGGAGATATAATTAAGGAAGAGACTTTTTCGGATTTGCAGAAGAAAAGGAAGACCTTATGTTGCGAAATATATCCATTGGTAGACGAATAATCATTATTATCGGTGTTTTGGGATTTTCGATTATCGGCCTTGTGGCGGCTGTGTATTTTACCGCCCACACTGTCCAGGATACGGGCATAGAAGATGTTGAATTAGTGATGCTTGAGGGGCAGGAAGAAAAGATCAAACTGGGTACCCAAACCATAGCTGTTGCTTTGGGCAGTGCCCTTGCGGGGATAAGCGACCGGCAGGAACAGCATGACATCATCAGCGATTTCATCAAGGACTATCGTTTTGAGGAAGACCAATCCGGTTATTACTTTACCTACATTGGTACGGTAATATTTATGCACCCTACCCTGCCCCAGCGGGAGGGAGAAGATTTGGCTCAAACCACCGACGCAAACGGGGTCTATTATGTCCGGGAGCTTTACGAAAACGCCCAAAAAGGCGGCGGTTTCGTTTCCTTTACTTTTCCCAAGCCCCCGTCCATGGAAAACGCCCCCAAACTTGCCTATGTGGAATATATCCCCGGTACGGACATCTGGATTTCCACGGGTATTTATATTGATAATATTGCCGCCCATAAGACCGAAATAGAGCAGGAAATGTCCGCTTCCGTGCGTACCCTGATAATCTTTGTCATCATCTGTGTGTTAGTCCTGGCAGGGGTGATTCTTGTTCCCTTCTGCATATTTACCTTCCGATCCATCACGAAACCCCTGATGGACACGATCAAAATGGCGGACCACCTTGCGACGGGAGATCTTTCCGCAAAACTCACCGTCGCCGGGCGCGACGAGATAGCGGTATTGCAGAATTCTTTTCTTGGGATGACCGAAAACCTCCGAAGCCTGGTGGAAAATATAGTTCACTCCTTTGACGCCATTAAATCCCATGATAAAGAATTAAACGGAGGGATACACAACAGCTCCCGGGCGGCGGAGGAGATAAGCGCTTCGATTCACAACCTGCAGGAACTGGACGGACAGGTTAGGGAGGAAACAGGGCGGGTAAATCAGGAAATTACCAATATCGATAACGAACTTGTCGCCCTGAGCGGCGTTATCCGGGAACAGCGGGATCAGCTGGGTATTTCATCCTCCGCCATAGAAGAGATGACCGCCAATATCGCTTCTATCGAAAAGCGGATTCTGACCCTGGGGGAAAGCTTGCGTCACCTGATAGAAAGCTCCGACGAGGAACATAGCCATATCGCCAAATCCGCCGAAACGGTCAAACAAGTAGAAGTTGATTCAAATACCCTCCTTGAGATGAACAAGGTTATCTCGACGGTGGCGGCTCAGACCAACCTTTTGGCCATGAACGCCGCTATTGAAGCCGCCCACGCGGGTGACACGGGCCGGGGTTTTGCCGTTGTTGCCGATGAAATACGCAAACTTTCGGAGACCACCGCGGAACAGGCAAAAAATTCAAACCAGACCCTGACGGCCATCCGGGGCAGGATAAACGATATCGCCAAAATAGCGGTTCTTATCGAAGAATCCTCCGGCGAAACCAATTCTATGGTTCAGGCGATCAACACTCTGGTTCTGGAGATTAAAAACGCTATGGAAGAACAATCCAAAGGATCGGGTTTAATTCTGGAAAGCCTGGATCGGATAGCCGACATAACCGGGCAGGTACAGGGCGGGGCGGAAAAAATAAAGGACGAGTCTAACGAGTCCATCGGCGCTACGGGGAAACTCGCTGAAATGAGCGTCACCATGCAGCAGGAAATCGATGCCATTGTCACCCAGGTAGGGCAGGTATCGGAATCTGCCCGGGCGGCTCACGCCGCCATGGAAAAAAACACCGAAGGTCTTGATTCCCTGTACGGGGCTATTACCCGGTTTAAGATGTAAAGAGGACTTTCCCAAACCCAAATCTATGGCGTATAACCGCGGGAGCGGCGGTTGCTTAATTAGTGTCTGTCCACAAAGTCGGTTACTTTGCGGACAGACCTTGCATTTGCTCCCGTTTTGTGCCAAAACGGTACGCAAAATGCCTATTTTAAGGAAGTCTGTCCATAATGTGTCTACATTATGGACAGACTCTAATTATATATCCTTGTACTTAAAGCGGCGTATCTTCTGCTGGGCGTTTTTCTCAAAGGGCTCCTTGTGCAGCATAAAGTCGCTTATTTTTTTGTAGCCGGGCAGGGAGCGGTTAATCGATTCGATTTCTTTTTTAACAAGATTCTTGATAAACCCGTCGTCGTTTTCCCTGCCCGGATAATCTTCCCCGAGGGTTTCGTAATTGGGAACCACCAGGGCGACGACCTGCTCCCCGCCGAAGGAAATCTCTTTCCTGCCGATCACGAGGATCTCGCCGATTACCCGGGAGCCGGTGAAGTGGGATTCTATCTCTTCGGGATAGATGTTTTTGCCGCCGGAACTGACGATGAGATCTTTCTTTCGGCCGCTGATATAGATAAATCCCTGTTCATCCCGGCGGCCAAGATCGCCGGTAAGAAGGTAGCCGTCTTCGGTAAAGACCTCTTTTGTGATTTCCTCGTTTTGGTAGTACCCCAGCATGAGCGAAGGCGATTTAACCGCGATTTCGCCGATGCCCTCCTCGTTGACATCGAGGATTTTGATGTCGGTATAGCTTACGGGGAGTCCCACGGAAACATTGTTCCGATGCCAGGGAGTGTTCACACTGATAAGGGGGCCGTTTTCGCTCATACCGTAACCGTGAACTATGTTGAAACCCAGGGAGTCGAAAAAGTCCGCGGTCCTGGGGTTGAGGGGGCCGCCGCCCGCCACCAGCATCCTTACCGAGCCGAGGCCGGCCTTTTTACGGATAAACATGAAGGCCCTTTGGCCGAATTCGGGGTTTCCCTTCTTTGCCTTTGCAAGGGCAACCCTGCGCAGCACATTGAGGGGCGCCCGCACAATTCCGGGAAGCTTGTTGTAACCCTGTTCCAGGGCGACCATTACCTTGTCGAACAGGAGGGGTACGGCGATGAGATAGGTAACACCCGCGTCCCTGATATCATCTATCACCACCTTTCCGACTATTTTGTCCGCGATAACCAGGGGTATGCCTATAGCCAGGGGCGCGATAAAGGTACAGGTTGTCGGATAGGTATGGTGAAGGGGAAGTACGTCGATAAATACATCCGCTTTGGTGGGCACCAAAATACGGATAGCCGCGCTGGCATTGGCGATAATGCCCCGGTGGGAAAGCATAACGCCCTTGGCAAAACCGGTGGTTCCCGAGGTAAACACAATGGACGCGCAGTCGTTCCCCGCCACGGCGGAAACGGCCGGCAGGGGCTGGGACGCGGCGTTAAGGCCGAAGCTTTCAAAGCTGAACTGCCCGCCGGCGCCGCCGGCCTCTCCGCCGCCGATGCAGACCGAAACCGGCAGGGAAACCCCTTCACCCGAAAGGGAAGCGGCGAATTGTTTCTTTCTCTCCGAATAGAAAAAAGCTTTTGCCCCGGTGATCTTGATTATATTGAGACATTCCTTTTCGGTGACAAGGAAATCAACGGGCACGACGACAAGGCCCGCGTTGACCACGCCCATCCAGACCATCACCCATTCCGGATGATTTTCCGCCCAGAGTATCACCCTGTCTCCCTTGGAAAGCCCCGCGGCAAGAAGCCCCCGGCCTATTCTGCGGCATTCCCCGGCATATTCGCCGTAGGTCCAGCGGCTAAATTCCCTCTGCTTGCCCGAGCGGTACAGGAGAGCCGTTTTATCGCGGTTTTCTTCTTCCGCCGCCGCAAGAAAGGCTATAAAATTCGGATGGGTAATATCCGGAAAATTGGAAATATAATCATCATAATCCAGCATACATAAAATAATAAACGAATTGGGGAATTTTGTCGAGATTATTTTTGATTTTAGCACCTTATCCGCGCCGCAGCTTAAGCAGGGTTTCCACAATTTCCGCAAAGCCCTCGCCGCACTCTCCGGAAGCGACAAAAGCGGGCGGGCTTTTCACAAGGCCTTCGTAACGGCGGATATTCGCGACGGCGCAGGCCAGGGGGAAACGGGCGAACAGCGGCTCGTCGTTGGGGGAATCGCCGGCAAACAGCACCTCGCGGTCCGCCGCAATCGCCGCCGCGGCCCTGCCGCCTGCCGCGCCGGGCGCCGCGCCGCCTCCGGCGGGTACGGAAGAAGAGGCGGTATCGCCGGCCCCGCCCGGCCAGCCAAAACGCCGCGACAAAAAAAATTCCGCCATTGAAAGTTTATCGTAATCGCCCATCCAGATATTCACATGAATTGAAGAAACCTTTGCCTTTGCGCCTTCCTCAAGGGCGATAGCCCTGACCCTTTCGGCAGCGTTCAGGGACAGCGCCGGATCTTCCTCGGCAAAATCCAGGGCAATATCGAAAAGCCGGGCAAACTGATCCTTCGCGTCCCGCAGGCCCGGTACTTCCGCCAGCGCCCGGCGGCGGATTTTTTCCAGGGCCGGATGATCGTTCCTTACCGCGCCGGGGTGATATTCGGCCCTGAGCGCCGGACGCCGCCGGGCAGTGGACCGCGGCTCCTCCCAGAAGGCCAGCGCCCCGTTTTCGCCGACAACTCCGTCAACGGGCCATTCCCGGGCAATGCAGTCGCACCAGCCCGCGGAGCGGCCGGTAACGGGTATCACGGCGAGGCCCGCTTCCTTCAATTTCCAGAGGGCCGAATAGGACGAGGCCAGGAGCTTTCCTTCCCTGGTAATGGTGTCGTCAATGTCCATTAGCACATAACGGATTCCGGCGGCTTCTTCGCGGCTCATCGCCGCAAGGGGTTTCACGGAACCTCAGCTCCCGCTTATCTCTACCACCGCTTTAATGCAGCCGCTTTCCGGCTTGAGCCAGTCCGCGAAGCGGCTGACCGTCTCTTCCATCGTGGCGGCGTGGGTGACAAAACCGGCGGTGTTTACCCGGCCGCTTTCTATACCGGCGATCACGTTGGCAAAATCTTCCTTGGTTGCGTTGCGGCTTGCCTTGAGGGTTATTTCCTTTGCGTGAAGCAGGGGGTCCGGAAAGCTGATATCGGAGCGCACAAGGCCGACAAAAACAATTGTCCCGCCGGGGCTGACAAAATGAAAGGTCTTCATCATCTGCGCGGCGTTTCCCGTCGCGTCGATTACAAGGGGCGGCATTTCACCGCCGGTAATGTCGGCAAGGGCCTTTTCGGGATCGAGGTTTTTGGAATTAATAACATAGTCGGCTTTGGCAATATCCTTTGCGTAGGCAAGCCGCTTGTCGTTGATATCAAGAACAATAACCTTCGCGCCCCGTTCCTTCAGGCCGTGAATCGTCCCGATGCCGATGGGCCCCGCGCCCACCACAAGGGCCGCTTCCCCGGCGGCGGGGTTTCCCCGGCGTACCCCGTGAAAGCCGATGGAAAAACACTCCACCAGGGCAATATCCCGGGGCTTGACTTTTCCGGCGGGAACAGCGTAAAAAGCCGGAAGGGTAAAGTATTCCCGCATGCCGCCGTCGACGTGTACGCCGATACACTGAAGGTCCCTGCAGCAGTTGGTTTTGCCCTTTCCGCAGGCAATGCAGGTTCCGCAGCGAAGGTAGGGCAGCACGGTAACAATATCTCCCTCTTTGATATTCCCCGCGGCGGCCCTTGCCGAAGGGGGAATCTCCGCAACGGCAACGGCAAGCTCGTGTCCCACAATCCGGGGATAACTGAAAAAGGGCTGGGTGCCTTCAAAAGCGTGAAGGTCGGTGCCGCATACCCCGACCTGCAGGGTTTTAAAAAGAATCTCGTCGTCCTTGGGCTCCGGTTTTATCCGTTCTTCAACGGCAAATTCGCCGGGCTTCTTCATTACCAGGGCTTTCATAATCTCCTCCTAAAAAATCTGCTCGTCTATAGGCCGGCCGCCGGGAACCATGGGAAGAACGCGTTCATCCTTGTCTATAAGCGCTTCAATAAGGGCCGGCCGGCCGGCCGCGAGATCCTTTTCGGCCTTTTCCAAAGCCGCCTGAAAGGAAATTTCATCGCCGGCGCGGTAGCCCGGAACGTCGTAGGCCCCGGCAAGTTTTACAAAATCCGGCGGCCTGTCGCCGAGATCGGTTTCCGAATAACGGCCGGCACAGAAAAAATTCTGCCATTGCCGCACCATTCCCAGAGCCCGGTTGTTAAATACTATTATAAGCACCGAAAGCCCGTATCGTACAAGGGTTGCCAGCTCGGTACAGTTCATTCTGAAACAGCCGTCGCCGGTAAAAAGCACGACAGGCCGGGCGGGATTCGCCGCCTTTGCCCCGGCCGCCGCGCCAAGGCCGAAGCCCATAGCTCCCATGCCGCCGGAGCTGAGGAAGGATCGGGGATATTTAAAGGGATAAAACTGGGCTGTCCACATCTGGTGCTGCCCCACATCGGTAACCACAATCGCCTTGCCGCCCAGGGCCTTTGCGGTTTCCTGAATGATAAAACGCGGATGCAGGGCGGTTTTGCGGTGATGATCCCTGGGAACCAGGGCTTTCCACCGCTCTATTTCGCCGTTCCACCCGGTTTCCATTTCCGCGGGCAGCCTTTGGATAAGCCGTTCCAAAACGATCTTCGCGTCGCCCGTGACAGAGGCGCAGGTCCGGACGTTTTTGTTTATCTCGGCGGGATCAATATCGATGTGAAGAATTTTCGCGGAATGGGCGAATTTTTCCACCTGGCTGGTAACGCGATCCGAAAAGCGCGCGCCTATCGCCACAAGCAGGTCCGATTTCTGCACCGCCTTGTTGGAAGCGGCCGTGCCGTGCATGCCAATCATCCCGGTGCAGAGCCGGTGATCGTGCGGAAAGGCGCCCAGCCCCATAAGGCTCAGGGCCACCGGGGCTTTGAGCAGCTCCGCGAGTTTTTTAAGCTCCCCGGAGGCCCCGGAAAGAATCACCCCGCCGCCCGCGTAAAGCACCGGCCGCCGCGACTCTTTAAGGAGAGCCGCGGCGGTTTCAATATCGTCATCGGAAAAAGTCCGGCGTTCATTCCGCAGGGAGAGTCTCTCCGCCCTGCCGCCGGGGATTCCTCCGGGGACATACAGAGTCCGGGCGGCGCTTATATCCCTGGGAATATCAACGAGTACCGGGCCGGGCCTTCCCGATTTTGCCACGATAAACGCCTCCCGGATAACTTCCGCCAATTCGTTTACATCCCGGACAATCCAGTTATGCTTCACGACGGGCATGGTGATCCCCGCGATATCCACCTCCTGAAAACTGTCCTTTCCCAGAAGGGGAACGCTTACATTGCCGGTTATGGCGACAAGGGGAACCGAATCAATCGCGGCGGCGGCAATCCCGGTTACAAGGTTTGTCGCGCCGGGGCCGGACGCGGTCAGGCATACCCCCACCCTGCCCGAAGAACGGGCGTAGCCGTCGGCCGCGTGGGCGGCGTGCTGTTCGTGGCTTACAAGGATATGACGGATGCGTTTTTTCTGTTTGTAGAGTTCGTCGTAGATATGAAGAACCGTACTCCCGGGATACCCGAAGACGGTATCCACCCCCTGCCCGATAAGAGCTTCGATAAGGATTCTTGCGCCGTTATACCTCATACTGTCCTCCTTATACTCCATAGATTTGAGTTTGTCAGGGAAAAATGCCGTCCCGGCGGCGTTCCATATCGCAGATCAGCTTATACTCTATCGAATCCACAAGCGCGGCGCGGCTCGCGTCGATGATATCCGCGGAAACCCCTACGGTATTCCAGCGGCGCCGGCCGTCGGTGGATTCGATAAGAACCCGTACCTTCGCGGCGGTCGCGTCCTTGCCGTCTATCACCCGGACCTTGTAATCCTCAAGGCGGACTAACCGAAGGTCCGGATAAAACCGGGTAAGGGCGCGGCGCAGGGCCCCGTCCAGGGCATTCACCGGGCCCTCCCCTTCCGCCGCCGCAATCTCGCTTTGCCCCCCGACAAGCACCTTGACCCAGGCGTGGGAGCAGGCAATGGCCGCGCCGGTGGGATGTTCGCTTACCACCCGGTACGCTTCAATACGGAACAGGGTCCCGCAGAGTCCCAGCTCCCGGCGGATCATAAGTTCAAAGCTGGCGTCGGCGCCTTCAAAGGCCCAGCCCTCCGCTTCAAGGTTTGTGATTTTCCCGGAAAGCGCGATAGTCACCGGATGATCCTTCGTAATGGACGGCTCAATGCGCTTTACCCTGTCGGCAATCGCGGAGCGCCCCACCACCTCACTCATAAGGAAACGCCGGTCGTTGCCGACGGCCGCCGGATCTATATGCTCGAAGGATCGGCGCACTTTAAGTATCCCGTCGGCGTGCATGCCCGCCTTGTGCGAAAAGGCATGGGCGCCGACGTAGGGCATATCGTCGCTGATTGAAACATTCGCTATCTCCGCCACCTTACGGGTCAGGGCGGAAATTTGCGAAAGCCTGCCTTCGGGCAGGCAGCGGAGTTTAAGCTTAAGCTCAAGGCTGGGGATGAGCGAAGCGAGGCTGGTGTTTCCGCAGCGCTCGCCGAAA
The DNA here is from genome assembly GCA_031266695.1 of Treponema sp. GTDB lineage: Bacteria > Spirochaetota > Spirochaetia > Treponematales > Breznakiellaceae > JAISAK01. The sequence continues at coordinate 2,892 of JAISAK010000299.1, read as the reverse complement.
CCCACCAGGGTTCCCTGCACATGGGCGCAGCCTTCCTGTACCGCGGTAACGGCATTCGCAACGGCAAGGCCCGAATCGTTGTGGGCGTGAATACCGATAAGCGGCGCGTTTTCTCCGTCCCCCGGGCCTTTCGCCGCGGCGGCGTTTCCGCCGGCCGTCAAAGCCTTCACCGCCCTTACGCCCCCGGCGACGGCGCAGGGAAAGGCGCCGCCGTTGGTATCGCAGAGGACAATCCTGTCGGCGCCCGCTTCCAGGGCGGCCTTTACCGCGGAAAGCGCATATTCTCCGGCGGCGGCAAAGCCGTCAAAAAAATGCTCGGCGTCAAAGATCACCAGCCGGCCCCGCTCTTTGAAGAAGGCCACCGTTTCGGCGATCATGGCAATATTTTCCTCAAGGCTTACGCGCAGCACCTCGGTAACATGAAGGTCCCAGCTTTTTCCGAAGATCACCACGGCCTCGGTTTCCGCTTCAAGGAGGCTCACAATCCGGGTATCCTCCGCGGGGGCGATTCCGCTTTTACAGGTTGAACCAAAGGCGCAGAGCTTCGCGTTCCTGAGCCGCAGTCCCGGAGCAAGGCGAAAGAATTCAAGATCCTTGGGATTACTCCCCGGATTCCCCGCTTCTATAAAACTTACCCCAAGCTCGTCCAGGGCCTCGGCAACGGCAAGTTTGTCCCGCACCGAAAAGGCGATCCCCTCGCCCTGGACGCCGTCGCGCAGGGTTGTGTCCAGTATTTCCACCGTGTTACGCAAAATCATCTCCTTATCCGGCCCGCGGGCGGCCGGGCGGTATTGCCTTTCCGCGCGGCATCTTTTCGTGAAGCCAACTCCCATTCCATGGAGTTTATCGCGGAAAGATAGGCTTTTATCGAAGATTCAAGCACGTCCGTTGAGACGCCGCGGCCGTTCCAGTGCCCGCCCTCCCAGCTAATTTTCACCATAGTTTCACCCTGGGAAGAAGAACCGCCGGTAATGGCGCCGATTTCGTACAGCTCAAGCTCCGGCTCCCTGCCGACGATCTTGTTGATGGCCCTGAAGATCGCGTCCACCGGGCCGTCGCCCATAGAGACAAGCTTTTTGAACTCGCCGTCCCTGTGCCGCAACCTGATGGCGCCGCTCGCGCCGAGGGCCGAACCGGTATTCACCGCCCAGTGATCGAGCTTCCATGTTTCGGGCGCCGCGGCGGCGGCCCCCATTACAAGGGCTTCGATATCCCTGTCGCTTACCGTCTTTTTTTTATCCGCAAGGTCCTTGAACTGGGCAAAGACCAGCTCCAGGGTTTCGTCATCCGCCGAAAGGCCCATTTCCTCAAGGCGGACTTCAAAGGCGTGGCGTCCCGAATGTTTTCCCAAAACAATGCGATTTTGGGGAATGCCGATGGACTCCGGGCTCATGATCTCGTAGGTCTCCCGCTTCACCATAACTCCGTGCTGGTGTATACCCGCCTCGTGGGCAAAAGCGTTGTCCCCCACAATGGCTTTGTTGGGCTGCAGCTTTACGCCGGTTGCCTGACTCACAAGACGGCTGGCCGCGTAGATCTGGGTACTGTCAATGCGGGTATCCGCGGAAAAATAATCTCTCCGTACCCGTATTGCCATAACCAGCTCTTCCAGGGACGCGTTTCCGGCGCGCTCGCCGATTCCGTTTATCGTACACTCAACCTGATCCGCCCCGTTCTCCAGGGCGGCGATGCTGTTCGCCACGGCAAGGCCCAAATCGTTGTGGCAGTGTACCGAAAGCCGCGCCTTTTCCATACGCGGCGTATGTTCCTTGACGTATTTAATCCGCGCTCCGAATTCGGCGGGTATGGCGTAACCCACCGTATCGGGAAAGTTCACCGTCCGGGCGCCGGCTTTAAGGGCCGCGCCAAAGACCTTGCAGACAAAATCGGGATCGCTGCGGAAGGCGTCCTCGGCGGAAAACTCCACATCATCGCAGAATTTTTTCGCGTACCTGACGGAGGACGCGGCCTGCTCAAGAACCTGTCCGGGCGTCATCTTGAGCTTGTACTTCATGTGTACCGGAGAGGTGGCAAGGAAGATATGAACCCGCGGGCTTACCGCGTCCGTCAGGGCTTCCCTCGCCGCGTCGATGTCTTTTTCCAGGGAACGGGCAAGGCCCGCGACGACACAGCCCCTGACAAGGCCCGCGATGGCCCTGACCGATTCAAGATCGCCGGGGCTTGAAGCGGGAAAGCCCGCTTCCATAACATCAACGCCGAGTTTTTCCAGCCGCTTTGCAACTTCAAGTTTTTCCTGGAGATTCATGCTGCAGCCGGGCGCCTGTTCCCCGTCCCGTAAGGTTGTGTCGAAGATGATAACATTCCTGTTCATGCCTTTCCTCTCCCTGAAAGCGGCTTCCCGCCTTCAGCGCTTTTGAGTATCCGGTAATTGTTTGGAGCCGCCGTTTTTCAGGGGCCGGCCCCGCAATTGCCGGTCTAACTAATGCTTAGTGATGATACTGAAAGTATCCGGGAACCCCGCTCCAGGGCTACAAGGCCGGTGCGGGCAAGTTCAAGGACGCCGTAGGGGCGCAAAAGAAGAAGGAGGCCGTTCAGCTTTTCCATATCGCCGGTGGCCTCGATGGTAATGGTCTTGGGAGAAACATCAACAACACGGGAACGGAAGATTCCGGCGATTTCAATCACCGCGGGTCGGGTTTTTTCACCGGCGTTGATTTTAACCAGCATAATTTCACGGCGCAGACAGGAAGAAGAATCAAGCTCCCGCACGGCGATTACATCAACGAGTTTACCAAGTTGTTTGATAATCTGCTCCAGCACCCTGTCTTCTCCGGTTACGGCAATAGTCATCCGCGAGATCAAAGGATCTTCGGTCTCGCCGACAGTCAGGCTGTCAATGTTAAAGCCCCGGCGGCTGAAAAGCCCGGAAAC
>JAISAK010000174.1 GCA_031266695.1 Treponema sp. | reverse complement strand
AACAGACTTCGAACCTTTGGTTTTGAACCTCCGGTTTAACGGAGGCTGTGGAGGCAGACTCTACAGGCAAGTGAATGGCGGCTTTGGCGCTCCCGCTGTGGAGGCCATTAATTTCATTCCTGCCGCTGGGGTATGACATATTATCTTGTATATATTTTGCGCGCCTTGACTTATCTATCCCAAAAAGACATACTTATAGAAAGAAAGTCCTAAAACCTGGTTGGTTTTGGGGGAACTTCTTATGAAAGGCTTTGACGGAGACGAGTAGGTTGTAACACCAGACCGACAGAGAAGGCGCGCCCAGGCTGAGAGCGCGCCGGTCAAGGAATGGCTGAAAACCCCTCCCGAGCCGCTCCGGGGAACGGAAAAACAAAAACCCGCGGGTTTTTGTTTTTCCCGGTATGCGGAGCCGGATGACGGCAAGATTATGGTTTTGCCGGCCGCCTCCGTAAACGGCGATGAGCGCGCCCCCTGTCACGGGGAGGCGAAGCGGGGTGGTACCGCGGAAGAGGCCGCGCCGGATTTTCCGGCAGGTTCATTATCCGTCCCCGCGGAATTTTTCCGCTTAAACAGGCCCGCTGCCTGTTGGATAAACCGCCGGAGGTACCCAATGCCCGCTGTAAACCAGGAATCCGAAAAACTGAACACCCTTCGTCACTCGGTAAGCCATATCATGGCCCAGGCTGTGACCCGCCTTTTCCCCGGAACCAGGGTTGCCATCGGCCCCTCAATCGAAAACGGCTTCTACTACGACTTTCAGTTTCCCGCCGCCGCGGACGGAAAAACGCCGATAAGCGCGGAGGATCTTTCCAAAATCGAGGAGGAGATGAAAAAAATCATCGACTCGCGGCAGGATTTTGTGAAGATAACGATAAGCCGCGAAGAGGCGCTCAAACATTTTGCCGGCGAGGAATTCAAGACGGAGCTTATCAGGGATCTGCCCGAAAAAGGGCCGGATGGTCTGCCCACGGAAATTACCATCTACGAAAACCGCGACGCCGGGGGCAGCGTCCTTTGGGCGGATCTCTGCCGGGGGCCCCATGTGCAGAACACCAGGGAAATTAATTCCGCGGCTTTCAGGCTGCAAAGCATCGCCGGGGCCTACTGGCGCGGCGATGAAAGCCGGCCCATGCTCACCCGCATCTACGGTACAGCCTGGGAAACCCCGAAGGATCTCAAGGCTTATCTTGCCTTCCTTGATGAAGTAGAAAAGCGGGATCACCGCCGGGTGGGTAAAGAGATGGATCTCTACTCAATACACGAGGAAGCGGGAGCGGGGCTTATCTACTGGCACCCAAACGGCGGCCGCATGCGGGTTGCCGTTGAAGATTTCTGGCGTCAGGAACACTACCGTAACGGCTACGAAATCCTCTACACGCCCCACATCGGGAAGAGCTGGCTCTGGGAAACTTCGGGGCATCTGGGTTTTTATAAGGCAAACATGTATTCCCCAATGGAGATTGACAACCAGGATTACATCATCAAGCCCATGAACTGTCCCTTTCACATTATGATCTACAAAAACAAGGGGCGGAGTTACCGTGACTTGCCCCTGCGCTGGGCGGAGCTGGGTACGGTGTACCGCTACGAGCGCAGCGGCGTACTTCACGGCCTTCTGCGGGTACGGGGCTTTACCCAGGACGACGCCCATATCTTTTGTACGCCCGAACAGATGGAAGGAGAGATCCGCGAAGTACTGCGCTTCAGCCTGAACCTCTGGAAGGTTTTCGGCTTTAAGGATATCAAAGCCTACCTTGCCACCAAACCCGCGGAGTCCGTGGGCGAACAGGCCCGCTGGGACGCGGCGCTGGAAAGCCTGCGCAAAGCGGTTGACGCCGAGGGGCTTCCCTACGAGATGGACGAAGGAGGCGGCGCCTTTTACGGCCCCAAGATCGATCTCAAAATAAAGGACGCCCTTGGCCGGGAATGGCAGATGACAACCATACAGTTCGACTTCAACGAGCCCGAGCGCTTTGACATGAGCTTTGTGGATGCCGACGGCCAGCACAAGCGCCCCTACATGATTCACCGTGCCCTGCTGGGATCGCTGGAGCGGTTTTTCGGCGTACTCATCGAGCATTTTGGCGGCGCCTTCCCCGTGTGGCTTGCCCCGGAACAGATTGCGGTTATTCCCGTTGCCGAAAACTTCAACGACTACGCAAAGGAAGTTGCCGACGGACTCAAAGCCAGGTCCCGCGAAAGCGGGTACGACCTCCGGGTTTCCACGGAGCTTGACGACAACAGGCTTAACGCCAAAATACGGAACTGCCAGAACCGCAGGATTCCCTACATGCTGGTGGCCGGAGAGCGGGAAGCGGGTACCGGCACGGTATCCGTCCGTCTGCGGGACGGCCGTCAGCTTCCCGCCATGAAGGTTTCCGACTTTGCCGATTACGCGGTTGAAAAGGCGGATAGCAGGAGTTTAGAATTATAGGCGGCGGACAAATATAAGGCGGATAATATAAAAATGATTGTACGAATGGATCAATTGATTGTGTCTATTGCCACAGCCCTTGATTTTGTGGAAAAGGATCTGCTTGGGGCAAGCACTAACCACGGAAGACGAATTTCCGTACTCTGTTCCGCAATGGGCAGGCTCTTTGGTATGAATGACGATGAGCTGCGGATTCTTACCGGCAGCGCGCTGCTCCACGATAATGCCCTTACCGAGTACATCTTCTTTGAGCACGAAGGAAAGCAGCATGATCCGGCCATGAAGAATCACTGCATTTTTGGGCAGAGGAATATTGATATCCTGCGTTTTAAAGGAAACGCCAGGGGTGTTATTTATTACCACCATGAACGGGCCGACGGCGGCGGGCCCTTTGGCAGGAAAGAGGGCGAATATCCGCTGATGGCGGAACTGATTGCCGCTGCCGACGGCATTGACGTTCGCAATCACCTGCAAACCCTTGGGCCTCACCGCCTGCCCCTTCTGCAAAAGGAAATTGAGGCCGAAACGGGAAAGGCCTATACCCACAGGGCCGCCGGAGCAATGCTTGATGTGCTGGACGAAAAAATGCTCTTTTCCCTGCGGGATGTGAATATCAAAGAAACCACGAAACAGCTTCTGCCTGTGTGGCGTGAAGAGCTTGAAGACCAGGCTATTATCGGGATTGGTGAATTTGCCGCGCGCATCATCGACTTCAAATCGACTTTTACCCGGCGCCATACTTCGGGGATAGCAAATATCGCCCTGACAATGGCAAGGTATTACGGCTTCGATACAACAGAACGGCTGCAGTTTTATCTTGCGGCTTCCCTTCACGACCTCGGCAAACTTGCCACCCCCACGGTAATACTTGAAAAGCCAGGTCCGTTGACCGGGGATGAATTTCAGATTATCAAGGATCATGTGCGGTATACCTGGGAAATGCTGAAAGATATAGAGGGGTTTGAAAAAATCTGTATGTGGGCTTCCTGCCACCATGAAAAACTGGATGGCAGCGGATACCCCTTTGGCAAAAAAGCGGAAGACCTGGATCGTAATTCCCGGCTCCTGTGCTGCATCGACATTTATCAGGCGGTAAGCGAGGAACGTCCCTATCATTCGGGACGCAGCCACGAAGAAACTATCAAAATTCTCAAGGATATGGCGGAACGGGGATTTGTGGATTCCAAAATAGTCGAAGATTTGGATAAGGTGTTGGCGGGCTGACCACGGAGACCGGCAGGGCCTTTGCGCGGGTTTGCGGATATTAGACTTGTTCGGCAGCCGGTATTCGTGTTTAATATAATTACGGAGGTGAAACGATGAGTAAATCAACCTTAACGGATCTCAAAGAGCGCCGGAGTATTCGCTCTTATAAACCCGGACAGCTAAACGACGAAGAGCTTGAGGCCATTCTCGAAGCCGGAACCTACGCCCCCACCGGCATGGGTTCCCAGTCTCCGGTGATGGTAGTTGTGCGGGATCCTGCCCTTGTCGCGCAGCTTGAAAAACTCAACGCCGAGGTTCTTAAAGACCCCGAGGCCAAGCCTTTTCATGGCGCGTCCACGGTGATAAATGTCCTGGTGGACAAAACCAAGGCAACGCCCCTGCAGGACGGTTCCCTGGTAATGGGCAACCTCATGAACGCTGCCCACGCCCTCGGCATTGGTTCCTGCTGGATCAACCGGGCAAAGGAAGTCTTTGCGAGCAAAGAAGGCAAAGCTCTGCTTGAAAAGTGGGGGCTTTCCGGCGACTACGAAGGCGTCGGCCACTGCATCCTGGGCTATCCCGCCGAGGAGCCCAAGGCAAAACCACGGAAAAAGGGCTATATCATTAAAGTAAAGTAAGACAGAATAATTTAAAACCTTTTTTATAAATCCCCCGGGAGAACGTTCCCGGGGCGGTTTTCCCCGCAGGCATTTTCGTACAAAAAATAATTATCTTTACGTATTCCTTTATTATCATTTCAAATGAAGTCGAATTTTCTTGACTATTTTAGTAAAAATTGTATTTTATAATTAAGGGCCGGCTTCAAAGTCAAACCCCGGACAGCGCGCTTCCAAAAACACTATCAAAAGAGGAAATTGATGACAAACAGACACACAAAGATTCTTGAGGTATTGGCAAAACGCCAACGCGTGGAAGTAACCGATCTTGCCGAGCTTCTGCAGGTTTCCCAGGTAACGGTGCGCAAGGATTTGGATCAACTTGAAGAAAGGGGAATGATTCGCCGCGAGCATGGATACGCAAGCCTGGAGGGGGCGGATGATCTGGGTAAGCGCATGGTCTTCCATTATGACATCAAAAGAAGGATCGCCAAAGCCGCGGCCACGACGGTTGAGGATGGTGAAACGGTAATGATCGAGTCGGGTTCCTGCTGCGCTCTTTTGGCGGAGGAACTGGCCTTTTCAAAAAAAGATATTACGATAATTACCAATTCAGCCTTTATCGCTAATTTTATCCGCCGTGCGCCGCATGTGAAGATCCTTTTACTGGGCGGCTACTATCAGCCGGATTCCCAGGTAACGGTGGGCCCCATGACCCGTAAATGCGGTGAGATATTCTTTTCGGATAAATTCTTTGTTGGGGCCGACGGCTTTGCGCCCAAATTCGGCTTTACCGGCAGGGATCATCTGCGGGCCGAAACAGTGATGGATCTGGCCGAGTACGCGCGGGATATTATCGTTCTGACCGAGGCTGAAAAATTCCAGCGTCAGGGAGTATTGGGTCTTATGCAAATGGACAGGATTTCCGATGTGTATACCGACGAGGGAATTCCCCTGGAAGCCGAAAAAACCCTGCGGAGCAATCAAGTTGCAATCCATAAGGTTCCCGAGTATGTTGCTTAGGGTGATAAACGGAAACAGAGAAGCCCGCAGCGCCGGCGGGCTCAACGGGGCGGCTCTGAAAATGCCGTCCGTCTGCCGGCGCCCGAAAACGGAATTGTCCCGAACCGTGCGGGCCTGCCCCGCTTACTTTCCTTTATTAAAGAAAAAAAGAGGAGCCCCCGGCAAACAGGTATCGTGAAGCAAACCATACGGAGTTATTCGCCATTGCGCTATTCTTCAATAACTGCCCAGAATATCCAGCAGCCGTTTTTTCTCTATGGACCTGAGAAAATTCGCCAGCCTCGGCCCCTGTTCCTTTCCGATAAGCGCCTGGTAGGCAGCTCTGAACAGGGCCTTGCCTTCCAGACCTGACTTTTCCGCAACGGCGTATATTGCCTCGGCGCAGGATTTATCATCGCGAAAGGTTTCAATCCGCGAGACTACATCATCACACAGCAGACGCAGCGCGTTACGCCCGGCTTCGCCAAGCTGCGCCGGGCCGGAGGCATTATCCCCTCCGCCGGAACCGCCGCTTTTCAACCGGAAGCGAAACTCTTCCGGCGCGCAGTTTTCCACCCAATATTTGGCGCAGACCGCTCTGGCGCGCAGCGCCGGAATCTGTTCGGGGCCGGGACACACACCCCGGCCGCCGAGGTTCGCGATGGTCTTGTCTATATCGCCGTCGGCAATCTGAATCAGATTACAGAGGTGGCGAAAGGGAACCTGATAAGGCATTACCGCGGGCATTAGGGTTTTCCCTTCCGGAGAAACGGCGGTCCGGGAAAGTTCGTAGATTCTCTTTTCCCGCTGATACGCGGCCTCGTCCTTTGCGGCTTCCGCTTTCCAGGCTATCCGCTCGGTTCTGTCGTAGTCCTCGTAAATTTTTATCACGTCAAGATCAAAGGAAATGGTAAATTCCGTGTTGGGCCGGGTACCGGCAAAAAGGTAGCGCGTTAATTCGGGGGTATACACCTTGAGGACATCTCCCAGATCAACCACCTCTCCCGAAGAGCTGGAAATTTTCCCCGCGCCGCCCTTGATGCCGATAAAGTCGTAGCGGAAAGTTATGGGCGCGTCCCAGTTGTATACTTCCCTGCACACATGCCGCGAAGTGTCAAAGCTGCCGCCCTGGCTGTGGTGATCCTTGCCGGCGGGCTCAAAGTCGACTTTCTCATATTCCCAGCGCATGGGCCAGTCCACGCGCCACCCGAGTTTGACGCCCTTTGAATTTCTGATATCAAGGGCTTCTTTATGGCCGCAGTCGCAGCGGTAGCTTAATTTCCATTCACCGTCCCAGCCTTCAATTTCGGTCGTGTCCCTGCTGCAGGAATCGCAGAACACGCTGACCGGCCACCATTCGCCCTGTATCTTGTGATCCTCGTCGCGGAATTTGTCGAGAATTTTTTTCAGGGCCTCCCGGTGTTCCAGGGCTCTGCGAATTCCCCCGGCGTAGAGCGAAGCGCGGTAACGTTCCGCCTGGTAAAGAAATTCCGGGGCAATGCCCACCAGGGGAAGCATGGTTTCTACATCAACCTCGTGATGCCGCGCGTAGCTTGAATCCCTTTCCCAGGGATCGGGAACCATAGTAATGGGAAAGCGGAGATATTTTTTCAGTTCCTCCTGCCTGGGCATATTTCCGGGCACCTTACGGAACACATCGTAATCGTCCCAGGAATAGATGAACCGCACTTTGCTGCCCATATCGCGCAGGGCGCGTACCACAAGATCAACGGAGATAATCTCCCTGAAGTTGCCGATATGCACCGTGCCGGACGGAGTTATTCCCGAGGCGCAGGTGTAGAGATCTTTTTTACCCTTTTCCCGGATTATCTTTGCCGCTGTTTCATCCGCCCAGTGGCGAACCGTTGTGTCATGACGCTTTGTATCCATAGCCCCACAATTATAGTGGAACGGATAATGATGAGCAAGCGCAGTCTTCATCTTCGCCAATATTCCGGCCTGAAAAGAACAAACACTGTCCACATCTCAAGCCGCCCCGCGATCATCGCAAAGGAAAAGAGCCACTTGATTGGATCCGCAAAGCCCCCGTAG